>JAYEKK010000211.1:0-9996 GCA_034660955.1 Candidatus Cloacimonadota bacterium
ACAAAATATGTGCTAATTAAAGCAGCAGAAAATGCGATTGCAAAAATGAATACGATTTAAGCACAAAATTGTTTTACAGATAAATCAACCTTGAAAAAGTTAAATTGGAAAAATTTTGAATGAAGCTTTTTCAAGGTTTCTATATTTACTTACTTTTTCTTGACCTGCATATTTGAACTTATTCTCTGGTCATTGGAGATAATATGAAGAACATCGCAATAATCACCGCTGGTGGTAGCGGGTCGAGAATAAAGAGTAAAAAGAAAAAACAATTCATTGAAATAATGGATCGTCCTCTTTTGTTTTGGACAGTAGATAAATTTACCAATCATCCTGAAATTAACCAGATCATTATTACTTTACCTCGAGAAGAGATTAATATTTACAAAACAATTATTGAAAAGGAATATCAGAATTCTTCCATCTTACTTATTGCAGGTGGGAAACAGCGTCAAGATTCGGTTTATAATGCACTCGTCACCTGCCCAAAAGATACTGATCTCGTTCTAATTCATGATGGTGTTCGACCCTTTATTTCACAAATCGATATCTCCAACCTGATAAACAAAGCACAACAGAAAAAAGCTGTGATCCCGGTTAGCGAAGTAAAAAATACAATCAAAAAGATCCGGAAGGATAAAATACTATCAACTATACAGAGAGAAGAGCTAGTCAATGCTTTTACTCCTCAGGTTTTTCAATATAAATTAATAAAACAATGTCATAATGATGCAAAAAAGATAGACCTTTATTGTACAGATGATGCAGCACTAGTTGAACATTTTGGATATCCTGTTTATACTTTAAAATGTTCATCACATAATTTCAAGATCACAGATCCATTTGACTTTGAAATCGCAAAATTCATAATAAAAAATAACATTATCAAAGAAGAAAAATAAATTGGACAAGATGAACAGGATTTACAGGAAAATACGTGTAATAATTAAGTGTATATAATTTAGATATAATCAGGTTAATCATGTTGATCCCGTCAAAAAATATTGGACAGGATATACAGGATAGACAGGATAAAATTGGAATATAAAGTGAAAAAGAAAATCCTGTTAATCATGTTGATCCCGTCTATAAATAGTTAGGAGATAATAATGAAAATAAGCAGATTGAAAGATCTGAAAATAGTAATTTCAATTCCTGTTTTTGGAATTGGCTGTGGAGTGTTGGGATTAAGTATGTTCAAAACAACACTTAAACTTGGTGAATATGCATCAACCTTGTTAAAAGCACTTGAATATCGAGGTTATGATTCAACCGGTGCAGTTTTTCAAAAGGATAAAGTGGATGTAGTGTTACTAAAAGATGTAGGCGCACCAAGCACTTTGGTTAAAACTTTAGGAATTGAGAAAGAAAGTGGGAAAATATTCTGCGGACAGGTGCGCTGGGCAACTTTTGGAAGCGTGACTAAAAGAAATGCTCAACCTCATATTGTGAAATGCAAGAATTTTGTTTACGGAGCACATAATGGAAACATTACAAATACTCGTGAACTTAAAAATTTTCTACTTTCCGAAGGACACAACGTTGTTTCCGATAATGATGGTGAAATGCTTGTTCATATCGTTGAGCATTATTTTGATAACGAATTAGCTAAATTGAAAATTGAGGATCAAACACAAGAAGCACCCCGCAGAGAATGTATGCGAAAAGGCATAATCCAGGCAGCTGAGAAAATGGTGGGTTCTTATGCAGCGGTTATTGTAGATCCGCTTACAGAAACAAGTTGGGCAATTAAAGCAGGAAGTAGTTTATATTTTGGTGTTGGAGAAATAGATAACAATAAATTTGGATTGGCTTCCTCAGACCTTACTGCAGTTCTTAAATTCACAAAAATGCTTATCAACCTACGGGAAGGTGAATGCGTTGAATTCCAAAATAATAACTTCAATGTTTTCGCATTCAAGCATCTCAAAGTTAAACGTGCCGGTCAGGATGATCTCAACTACAAGCCTGGAGATACAATCATAAAAAATATTGTTCGTTCTAAATTAAGAACGGAAGATACTGAATTATTACCACAATTTGGATATTTTATGGAACAGGAAATCTATGCTGAGTCAGAATCATCCGGAAAACTTATCAAGCTTTTTAAAGGTGGTTCCAATACTGGTAGGAGAATACTGGAATTACTAAAGAAGGAGAATATCCTCGTTGAAAAAGAAAAGCTTCATAAAAAAATAACTGGAATTGATGATTTTGAAAAACAGCAGAAAATATTCACAGAATTTGCTGAATCTAAAATTGCTGAAGATTTTTATGAGAAGGTAAAACAAAATTATACAGCAATATATAATGAACTAGTAAAGAAAAATTTCAAGAAGAAATACTTTTTCTCCAGTGATATGAATCTGTTTTTAGAATTAATGGATTCTGAATTTAATAAGAAGCGTCTTCTTCTTGCAAAAGCAATGGATTCAATTTCCGAAATGAATGACGTGAACGAATTTAATGAAGGTGTAGAGCATTTTCTTTCTATAGTACAAAATACATGTAAGAATAATCGTAATATCTATACAATAGCTTGCGGAACTTCTTATCATGCCACATTGATTGCAGCACTATTTTTTAACGAAATTGCTAATATTGAAGTTATCCCCATTTTACCAGGAAATTTCAGAGGTCAATATTCAAAAAGTCTTCAGAATAATGATGTAATTATTGGAGTTTCACAAAGTGGTGAAACCAAAGACCTTGTTGATATCTTTAATGATATAGAACGCTCTGATCTGAATATTAAGAAGGTTGTGTTGGTGAATAATATGAACTCAACTCTGGGTCAGGAAAAAAGTGATGTTTCTATTCCTATTTCATGCGGTCCCGAAATTGCAGTTCCAGCAACAAAAAGCTTTATAAATCAAATTACTTTATTCTATTATCTATCTGTTAAAATTGCAGAAATGAAGTTGAATAATATTGAGGATAAGAGTTCATCCGAATATCGTAAATTGAAGAAGATCGTAGATTTCCGTCAGAATTCAATAGATAATATTCCTCAATTGATCCAGGAAACTATTCGAACTACAAAAGAACAAATTGAATTTGTTTCCGGGAAAATTTATATGGAACCTTCTATGCATATTCTGGCAACCAAGATAACGGGAGTTGCCAAGGAAGGTGCACTTAAAATTCGGGAAACTGTTCTGAATCATACTGAAGGTGGAGAAGCTTCTGAGTTTAAGCATGGTCCTAATACTATCTTAGGGAAAAATACAGTTTTTGGAATAAAAAATATTAAAGCAATTATTAAACATTATAATAAGATCATTAAAGAGATGGAAGTACTCGCTGAGAGGAGAAACATTTCATATGAGGAGCGGAAAAAAATCACTCTTGCTATAAGTAATTATGTTTTTTCAAGGTCTTATCCCTTCAATCTTTCACAAAAAGCCTTAAAGCTTTTTAAGGAAACAATTGAAGACTATGATTTCTTTGAAAATGCTTATAGAAATTATCCGCTTATTTATGTTACGGGACCGGATGAAAGAGATGTAAACTTAACGGTTTCACAGATCAATACTCATAAGATCCGTGGTGGAGATACATTCATTATTGCAGAAGAAAATGATAAGTTATTGGAGAACGCTCATCTGAATCCGCATGACGAAGGATATTACGGGTGGGGATATATCACCTTACCGAGAACCGGTGATTCATTGATGACAACTTTCTCTTCCACAATTGTTCTTCAATTGTTGGCACTTAAAATGAGTATAAAGAAAATGGAATATTTGGATAGATTAAGTATCAAAGATCACGGTGTACATCCTGATGTACCTAAAAATGTTTCAAAATCAATAACTGTGGATTGATTAATTTTTAAGTGGAGTGATAATATGCGAATTGGCTATGGATATGATGTTCACAAGTTGGTTAGGAATAGGAAGTTAATTTTAGGTGGAGTAATTATTCCTTTTGAAAAAGGATTACTTGGTCACTCTGATGCTGATGTGCTTGTTCATGCGGTTATAGATGCAATTTTAGGAGCTCTTTCCAAGGGGGATATTGGTCTTCTCTTCCCTGATACAAACAACGACTATAAAGATATTGATAGTAGAATACTATTAAGAAAAACTTATGAGATAATGCAGAAGTCAGGTCATAAAATTGGAAATTTGGACGCAACAATATGCGCTCAAAAACCAAAATTGCAAAACTATACATCACAGATGCGAGAAAATCTAGCTTCCGATCTACAAACTGATATTTCTAATATTTCAATAAAGGCAACAACCGAAGAAAATTTAGGGATAACTGGTGATGGCAGAGGTATCAGTGCAACATCAGTTGTGCTTCTTGAAAAAATATGAAGAAACCTGAATTACTCTTGCCGGTTGGGAATATTGAAGCATTTTATGCCGCTGTAGAAGGCGGTGCTGATGCAATTTATTTAGGACTCCGACATTTCAATGCGCGGAACAGAGCAAAAAATTTCACACTCAATCAACTGCAATCTATTTTAGCTGAATCAAAAAGAAGTGGAACAAAAGTATATTTAACACTTAATACATTGATCAAGAATTCTGAACTTCCTGAGCTGCTTGATGTGCTTTATCAAGTTTCACAAACATCTCTCTCATCAATAATAATTCAGGACTGGGGTGTGTATTATCTTGTACGTAAATTCTTCCCTGATATAACACTTCATGCCAGTACACAAATGGCTTTTCACAATTCAATTGGAGCCGAGTTTGCCAAGCGTAAACACTTTGAACGTGTAATCATGGCAAGAGAACTTACATTGGAAGAATTGAAAATAATCAGCAAAAAAAGTAGGATTGAGTTAGAAATATTTACACATGGAGCCTTATGCTATTCCTTTTCAGGCTTATGCCTTTTCAGTAGTTTTTTGGGTGGTATGAGTGCAAATCGAGGTCAATGCCGACAGCCTTGTAGAAGGACATTTAAATCTGAAGAGAAAGAAGATTATTTCTTTAGTTTAAAAGATAATCAGCAGATCGAAATAGTACCCGAACTTATGAAGTTGGGAATCTCATCACTAAAAGTTGAAGGTCGTATGAAATCTGCTGAATATGTAAATCGAGTTGCCAAAGCATATCGAATGGTCATTGATGATCCCCAAAAAATGCAGCAAGCAAAGCAACTTCTTTCTTATGACATGGGAAGAGAAAAAACTTCCTATTTTTTAGGTGGAAATGTATCAAATGCCATTACTGAAAATCCGTTCATCGGTATTTATATTGGAGAGGTAACTAAAACCAATGGAACCGAATTTTCTTTCACAACTTCAGCAGATCTTAAACATAATTATCGTATTCGAGTTCAACCACAAAGCGGAATGGACAGCAAGGCAATTAAACTGAAAAAAGAGTATGGATTTACTTATGTAGAAAGTGGTGGAACTGCAAATCTGAATTTTACACAAGAAAGTTTTAATAAAGGTGATAAAGTATTTTTAATAGGAGCACCTACCAAAAAATTTCGCACAAAATTCCAATTAGACGGTAAAAGGTTAAATCTTTCTCTTCCAACAAAGAAGAAACAAAATATCCTTAATAGAATTGGTTCAGGAAAACAGATACATCGTGATGAATTATTTATTCGTATCAATTCATTACGCTGGTTACGAAAATTGTATCTGGATAAATTTGACCAACTTATATTGAACTTAACTAAAAGTGAATGGCGTCAATTTGATCTAAGATCACCTTTTATGCAAAAGAATATTCACAAATTTATAATTGAACTTCCAAAATTCATTCCTGAAGATGATGTATCTTATTATCGTGATCTTTGTCTGAATCTTTCACGACAGGGAATTAAGAATTTCATGATTAGTCATATTTCACAAAAATTATTATTGCCAATTGGAATTAGGTCATCTGTAAATGAAAATGTATATGCTCTCAATGATGCTGCAATCCAGTTCTTAAAGGAAGATAATGTTGCTTTATATATTTATCCATATGAATTTGATTATGAAAATCTTGTAACCGGTAAAGATAGAAATGGAATTGTTCCTTTGTATTTTTATCCTGAGCTATTTCATTCAAGAATGCCTGTAAAAATGGATAAAGCTGATTCAGATGGTTATTCACATTTCAAAGATAGAGATCATTCATTTAGGAAAACTGTGCGTGATGGTGTTACAATAGTAATCCCCGAATTACCTGTATCGCTCTTTCAGTATAAAGATGATATTCACAAACAAGGTTTTCGTCGGTTTTTAATTGATCTCTCTTATGTTAAACCATCACAAAATACTTTTAACAGATTACAAAAAAGATATAAATATTCTGAAGCAGAACAGCCAGGTTATGGATTTAATTATAAGTTAGGGTTAAGTTGAGCAAAAAAAAAGCTCGATCTTTTGATCGAGCTTTTTCTGATTTTTTTAGAGTTAAACTCTTGTAACGTTTATGGCTCTTGGACCTTTATCGCTTTCTTCAACGTCAAAAGTTACTTTTTCGCCTTCGTTAAGTGTTTTGAATCCATCACCACTAATGTTTGAATGATGACAAAAATAATCGTTACCATCTTCACATGATAAGAAACCAAAACCTTTCTTCTCGTTAAACCATTTTACTGTGCCATTTTTCATTTTTCTTTCTCCTACTAATTTTGCGGGATTTATCCCAAGTGAAATCTTCTTAATACTACACAATTAATTCCATAAAACTATGGGACAAATTTTTCACGTATAAGAATGCTTAATCACAGGAACACAAAAGATAAACGCTAACTAACTTGTCAACAACATTTTATTAATAAATAATTTACTTCACATAATTACAAGGTGAATCATCAGATTATTACTTAAGTTTCTCAGTCACAATTTTTTCGATCAAACCCTTTTTAGGAATAAAAGGAAGTGTAATGTGATCTGTATCTTTAAAGCTTTTATTATGTTCAATAGCTGTTTCGATAGAATTTTCATTTCTCGCCCAGGCACGACGTGCGACTCCACACATAACATCCCATGGAAAGGCACTCTCAAGAATAAAATCGACTCTATCACTTCCATCTAACACCATACCGAATCCACTGTTAGAAACCTTACCAATTCCAACACCACCACCATTATGTAATGTAACCATACTCATGCCACGTGCTGCATTTCCAGCATAACATTCAGTGCTCATTTCTGCCATAATATTAGAACCGTCTTTAATATTTGAGGTTTCTCTGTATGGTGAATCAGTCCCTCCGGTATCATGATGATCTCTACCAAGCATGATTGGACCAACCATACCCTCACGAACCATCTCATTAAATTTGAGAGCAATAGCAAGCCTTCCAGGTGCATCCTGATAAAGTATGCGAGCTTGCGTTCCAACAACTAACTTATTTTTCATCGCATCACGAACCCATATATAATTATCCATATCCTGATAGCGCAGTTCTTCACGAAGATTCTTTATGATTTCTGCGGCGGTATTATCTGTCTTGACAAGGTCTTCTCTCTTTCCTGATAGGCAAACCCAGCGGAACGGACCGTAACCATAATCAAAAAGTTCAGGACCCAGCATATCTTCTACATAACTTGGAAAGATAAAACCATCGTACGTGTTTTCCGGATTCTTAGAAATTTCTTTCACACCTGCATCATAAACCGCTTTCATAAAGCTGTTGCCATAATCGAAAAAATAGGTTCCGTTTGCGACAAGTTTCTTTATCGCTCTAAAATGCCTTTCTAAAGATTTATCAACTAGCTTACAGAATTCTTTTCGGTTTTCAGATAATTTTTTTGTGCGTTCATCAAAGGTGAGACTTTGCGGGCAATATCCACCCTCATAAGCTGCATGACAAGAAGTCTGATCAGAAAGAAGATCGATATGAATATTTTCTTTCACCGCATATTCTAAAAGATCAACAATATTCCCATGATAAGCTATAGAAACACTTTGCTTGTTTTTTACATATTCTGCAGCCATTGCAAATGTGTCTTTTGGAGATTTTACAACTTCCCCAACCCAGCCTTGTTCATGACGTGTTTCAATTCTGGATAAATCAACCTCAGCAAAAACACCAACTCCATTAGCAATTTCAATTGCTTTCGGTTGTGCACCGCTCATTCCACCTAAACCGGATGAAACAAATAATTTACCTCTTAAATCTCCATCTGCAGAAACACCGAGTTTCATTCTTCCGGCAATAAGGATTGTGTTATAGGTTCCATGCACGATACCCTGAGGTCCAATATACATCCAGCCTCCGGCTGTCATCTGACCATAATTTGCAACACCAAGGGCATTCGCACGATTAAAATCTGCCTGATTATCAAATTCACCTATCATCAAACCATTTGTATTGATCACACGTGGAGAATTGGGCGAAGATCTGAACAAACCGAGAGGATGTCCGCTCATGACTACAAGTGTATTTTCATGGGTAAGATTCTCCAAATATTTCTTTATGAGAAGGTATTGCATCCAGTTTTGGCAAACAGCACCTGTCTCGCCATAAGTTACAAGTTCGTAAGGATAAAGCGCAGTTGCAAAATCTAAATTATTATCTATCATTACCTGAAAGGACTTTCCTTCCAGACATTTCCCTTTATATTCTTCTACTGGTTTACCATAAATTTTTTCATTAGGCCGGAAACGGTAGCCATAAATATGACCTTGTTCTATTAGTTCATCCAGAAATTCTGGTGCAAGTTCTTCGTGTAATTCTTCTGGAATATAACGTAATGCGTTTTTCAGTGCAAGTTCAATTTCTTGTTTATTTAAATTCATTTCACGACGAGGTGCTCGACGAATTCTTTCTATAAATTTAGGATATTCCGGTAAAACAGAATCTAATTTTATTTTCATTGATTCTGAAATTTTTGAATTACTCATTTTATCTCCGCTTTGTAATTATGCCTGTATTTAATATGTTTTTTGAAACTGTATGTTCTTCTTTTAAAATCTCATCTATAAGTTTTTCTAATTCATCCACAACTTCTATAGAAATTTTGTTATTACTTTCTTCTGTTAATACACATACATGATCAATATTAGTTGGAACGAGATCTGGGATAAAGCCTTTTTCTAATTTCTCGGTTAATATAATTGCTCTGGATTTACTAAACGCATTTTTAGAAATACCAGCAAGATGATCTAGAAATAACATATTTTCATTTCTAAGAATTTTAAAAGTATGGAATACGATTAGAGGAAAGATACTCATATGTTTTTCAAAATTCCTTTTACCGGAAACACGATAATGAAGATCAATTTTTTGACCTAGTAAAAGCACTTCCGGAGATATAGATTGTTTGAAACGAAGATTCTTCTCCAATGTATTGAAACTATTAGGAGAAAATACGTAATTCATATTGAAATTACCGCATCCCCAAAAAATACCTGTGTGATTAATTATACTCTGTCTCTTCATGATTACAGAAACAAGGTCATGAAGGTAATCCACAGAAAATATTGGAGAGTCCTCAGTAAATCCTTTAATATTAAGTTTATTAAATTTATATTTACTGTTTGTTATAGAATCTCGAAAAATATTGAGCATTTCAACAATTTCTTTGTTCGATCCATTACTCGCTTCAATTGCCTTTGAGATCTTATTCCATTTGATATAAATTTCATGAAGATACATTTTATTAACAGGATTTTTTTCTTCATTTAGCATTTTGCTTAAAATTTCATTATAAAACACAATACCTCTTTCTTTAGAACTATATGATTTTACTACTAATAGTTTTAACAATGTAAATTCTATAGAGTTATCTTTTTTGTCAAATGACTTATCAGATATTTCTAAATTTATTATTGAGTTGACAATATTTTACCGCAAATTTCTCTTCTATTTGAGGTTAAGATGATAATTTTAAAAAATGCATTTATCTTAGATGAAGAAAAGACACATATATCTGATGTATCTTTTAACGAGAAAATCATACAAATTGGTAATAATATAAAACCAGAAAAAGGGGTTAAAGTTATCGATCTCCATGGAAAATTACTTATACCTGGTTGTATTGATGCTCATGTGCATTTCAATGATCCGGGATTTACTGAT
>JAYEKK010000212.1:0-2271 GCA_034660955.1 Candidatus Cloacimonadota bacterium
AATTTTTGGGAAGGACTGAAATTAAAACAAATCTGCAAGCCAGGAAACCTGCCATAAAGCTTATTTAACCGATACTCCGGAGCAAGAGTTATTGTTAATTAAGTTTTATCTCCTTTTATTTTAGCAGCTCATGTTAGCTTCCTAAATAAAAGGATTTTTTTATGAAAAAAATTGTGTTATTTTTTGTTTTTGCTGTAATAATATTAGTTGGATGTTCAAAAGGTGAACAGAAAGTTGGTAACCGTTATATTATCACATCTCCGGAAATTGCGGAGATCATCTATTTGCTGCAAGGTGCAGAAAATATTGTTGGTGTAACCATCGAATGCGATTATCCTGCTAAGTTGCATGAAATAGAGAAAGTTGGAAATTTTGGTAAAGTAGATTTTGAGAAAATTATTTCACTCGATCCCACAATTGTTTTTACTTCCGGTTTAGAACAGGAATTACTCACAACTGAACTTGAGAAGTTACAAATCCCCACAGCTCAATTCTATCCCAAATCTATTGATAATATGATATCTTCAATTCGTGAAATTGGGGAACTTATCGGAGCAGAAAAACGGGCTAATTTTGTGGCAGATAGCCTTTCTACCGAAATTAAAAAAATCTCTCAAAATAATGATGATAATTCACCTAAAATTTATGTAGAAATTTACAATAACCCGATAATGAGTGTTTCTGATAGATCTTTTGTCGGTGAAGTTATACAAAAGGCTGGTGGAAATAATATCTTTGCCGAACTTCCACGAGATTATTCACGCGTTAAAGCAGAAGATATTATCAATGCAGATCCGGAAATTATAGTACTGACCTGTCCACCGGAAGTTACTGCAGAAAGCATCAAAATCCGCAAAGGTTGGGAAGTGATCTCCGCCGTTAAAAATGACCGAATCTATACAGCACTTGATATTAACCCGGATTTGATAATTCGGGCAACTCCACGTGTTATCGAAGGTATGAAGATTTTGCAGAAGATATTTAGTTATGAAAAATAAAATTATTCCCATTTTGCTGTTTGTCTTTTCCACAATCCTGATCTATCTATATCTAAATTATCAGGTGGAAAGTATGCACATCATTCTGCAAATTCGCCTACCGAGACTCATGTTGGCTTTCCTGGTTGGATTTGTCCTCTCAGGTGTTGGGTATTCTTTTCAGATAATGCTGAATAATCCTCTCGCAGAACCCTATATTCTTGGCATCTCATCCGGTGCAGCTTTTGGTAGTATTTTAGCAAGTGTAATGGGCTTTTATTTATTCATGCCTCTTTTTGGATTTGCAGGAGCATTGATCACATTAACTATTGTCTGGTTTCTGGCGCATCTTGGCGGATTTTTCAACAGTACAAAACTATTACTTTCAGGTATAATCGTAGGGATGTTTTTTTCGGCTCTTATTTCACTTCTCATGTATTTCAATCAGCAGGATATTGGGAATATTATCAATGTTCTGATGGGAAATCTCGGGCATATTTTCAGTCGCAAAGAATGGTACTATTTTCTAGTTGTATTTGGAATATCCATCTTGCTGATGCTTTACCTGTTCCTGCTTTCTCGAAAATTAATGATACTCACTACCGGAGATATAATTGCCGGAAGTTTGGGAATTGATGTGAAGAAACTACGTAGAAAAATATTCATCATTAGTTCACTGCTAACCGGTATCACGGTTGCCTATGCAGGAATTATCGGGTTCATCGGTCTTATCGTTCCTCATATCGTCCGTATGATATCGGGTGGGAATAAACGCTTAGGAATTGTTTATTCTTCCATATTTGGAGCAGTACTTCTAATATTATGTGATCTAATAGCAATGCATATTGCAGTTATTGAGATTCCAGTTGGGATAATTACAGCTTTTTTAGGATGTCCTTTCTTCCTGTTTATCATGGCAAAAAGTAGATGATAGATTTTATATTAAGTCCTTCATCCTTCGATAAAACCTGTCCTGAGCTTGTCGACGGGATCAGGATGACACAAGCGAAGGATTGGAAAAATAATTAGTTCTTTAAAAGTATATAGAGTGGGATGAAATAAGATTATCTTCGACTCGTAAGGAACGACGAGTCGAAATATAGATTGAATACATATAAGGTTACCAAACAGGGGTTTGGTAACCAGAAAAATGTGGGTTTAGCAACCGGAAAAATGTGGGTTTAGCAACCGGAAAAATGTGGGTTTGGTAACCAGAAATAATTGCAGGTTTGAGTCGTCGTTAATATTCATTACGACTCGAATTGAATATTTGTCTATGGTTAAATAGTTACCT
>JAYEKK010000213.1:0-30781 GCA_034660955.1 Candidatus Cloacimonadota bacterium
CATCGGTAACCTTCATCCTTGAGTTAATTCGATCTTTCCATTCTATAACCTCCATATATTCACTTGCTTCCATATTATCAAGTCTCGTATTTCGTCTTCTATTAGAAAATGTATTTGTGCTAAAATCATAAACCTTTCTTATATAAGAGAACCAATCATCTAAAAACTCTTTGTTACCCTTATATGGTTTTGTATTATGCTGGGAAATATCTTCTCTTTTCCCTAAAACAATATATATGAAATTATGGTGAAACTCCACGTCATTTTCTAATAAGTTTGATACGCTGAATCTAAAAATGGATTTATTATCTTGTTTTTCATGCTTCTTAATAAATATCTCCTTCTTTGAAGTATAGAAAACATTCTTTTTTAATAGTGAAATTATACGTTCTAACTTTTTAACCTGCATTGCTGGATCACTAAATAACTTACTCAATTCAGTAAGCGGATCAACTCCATAGTGTCGGTTAACTAAATAATCGTACCATGCAATTGCTATAATCATTACTTCTTCATGATTTAGTTTGTAAATTTTCACATCATCAATTTCTCTAAATATGCTTGTTAGTTTAACAAACTCGGTAGATCTAATTTTAACTTCTTTAGGGTTTTTATCTGCTTGTTCGCTAATTTTTCCACCGAGATCCAACAAAATTTTGTAGGGTAATGTTTTCATATATCCTCCTCCTGTTTTAATTGCAATTTTATAATATTTCTGGTATCTGTCAGAATAGGTCAAAGGGGTACGATTTTTTTTTAAAAACTTAGTGAATAATCAGCATGAGTTATTCTAATAATTTTTTTGCGGGGAATCTTAATTGAGTCATTTTTATTAAAATTTATTTTTTGGAAAATATTATGTTGATCTTGTTTGAATTTTGGAATTGAATTTAAGATGTGTTTTAATTGATCATATCTGTTAAGAAGATAAATATGGTTTTCGTTATCCTGACCCCAATAATAAGCTTTAGTACCAATCTTCTGCTTAATAATACTAACAATATTAATATTCATTATACCTCCAATGATTAATTAGTATTTAGTATAAACTGATTTCAAAAAAATGTAAGATAAATTTATTCTTTCTTGTTAAAATCCAATTGTTTTTCTTTTTTCAAAACTGGATACAGATTCAATCTCACAATATTTAATAAGATCATTCTGTAACAGTACTTTGCTTGTACCAGCTCGTGAAGCCGCCTCTACACAAGCATTACGGACAATTACCTTTATCTGTCCACCAGATAGCTCATATCTTTCTGCAATAGATTTTATACATATCGATTGAGTCCCAGGGATAGAATTGGGAAGATGAAGTTTCCATAATTGTACTCGCTCATCAACTTCAGGGAATGGGAATTCTAATTTCAAATGAAATCTACGGCTAAAAGCTTCGTCTAAATTATCTCGTAAATTGGTAGTTGCAATAAGAACTCCATGAAAATTCTCGAATGCTTCTAAGAAAATGTTTTGAAGCGCATTATACATTTTATCAACTGAAGAATTTGTGTTAGATAACCTTTTTGTAAGAAATTGATCTGCTTCATTAAGAAGAAGCACAGGTGGATTCTTCACTCGTCTTACAATACGTTCAAATATAGTAAACATACGTCTTACGTTTTTTTCACTATCACCTACCCATTTAGATTGGATCCTACTAATATCTGTTACTAGAAGCTTCTTCCCCATTCTCTGAGCAATTGCGGCAGCTGCAAATGTTTTACCCGTTCCCGGTAATCCATAGAATAATGAAAGCATTCCTGGTTCGAGATCTCTATTCGGATTCTCAACAGAATCCATACCTTCATCATATAATTTCCATTTCTTTAGCGTACTATGCACATTCTTACTGTATTGGTTGAGAGAGAATGCAATTGTTTTCTTCATACTATTTGGAAGAATAAGTTCATCAAATGTTTGTGTAGGCTCAACTAACGTAAAAATGTTATTATCTTTAATAATCTGCAATATTCTTTCATCATCAGTAACAGGTGTTTTTGTTATCACTCTTCGCGTAATATCCGGTGAAATACGAATATCGTTTCCCTTATTAAGAAATGAAAGAGATTCGTTTAACTCAATTAATCCATTTCTGGTAAGTTTAGAATCGACTGAAATATATTTTTTATTGTTATACATCTCGTGAGTATCAGAACTTATCAACTTAATTACTGACTTGCTACTACATCTTCGATTCTCAACATCAGATTTTATTAGATACATAACAATTGTCTCTTCATTTGTATCAAGCTTATACTCATCTACTAACTCTCTCATAGGTAAAATAGTAGCAGTTGTTGTTAATCTTTCATTAATCCGCTTCTTCCATTCTATTAATTCTACATAATCCATTGCGCTAGAATCATTGTATATAGTAACACGTTTATTAGATTGAAAATTTCTTTTACTGAAGTTTTCTAATATATTTAAATATGAAAACCAGTCATCTAAATAGTCTGCATTAGAATTATAAGCGTTGGAATTCAAAACGCTGATCTCTTCTTTTTCACCTAATAATATCTGAATAAAATTACTATTCAACCCAATTTTACAATTAAGAAGAGATTGTTTACTATAGCTCATATTTGAATTATTATAATCTGAATCCCTGTTTGAAAGAAATTTGTGCTTTGTTGGAGTATAAAGAACACCTTTTTGCAGTAATTTAATTATAATATCGAAATGATCGATGCATTTAGATGGTGAATCATAAATAATTTTTAGTGTAGTAATTGCATCCATCCTTCTTCTACGATAATTAATAAAACTATCCCAATGACTTGCAACCAATATGATGTCGATATTATTTAAATTATATTTCTTGAATTCATTTAATTCACGAAAACAAACTAATAACTTATTAAGTTTTTTATTTTGCAATTTATCTGGTAGTTTTTCATTCTTAAAAGAATTTGAAGATATAATAGATCCTATATCAAATAATATTTTATATGGTTTATTTTTCATAAGATATACTCAAAGTTACTTAAGATTTAATGATTTTCTAAGATTTAAGAGTCTCTTATGCTCAATAAGCTGCTTTCGAAAGATGTTATTATATTTTTTATTTTGTTCCATCCATGATATTTTAAACTCATTTCTAAAATCTGTAGCTTTTAAAATTTCTTCATAGGTATCTTGAATAACCTCCTGGAACCTTGAATTGTTTTTTGCACCGGCATGAATTAACAGGAATAATTTATAAGCACCGGTACATATATAATCAAAAGTATAATCTAAAATTGAAAAACCATCCAGATCAACAACATCAAGATCTGCTTTCTCTTCTATAAGAAGCTTAACTATTAAAGGATCTGAAGCATGTGTAAGCGCAGATCTGCCATGCTTATCTAATGCATTAACATCTGCTCCGTGTTCAATTAGAAATTTAGCCATTATAAATTGTTCAGCAAGCATTAATGGTGTTTGATCAAAATCATCCAATTCATTTGGATCAACACCTGACAATACAAGCCTAATTACTTCACTGATCTTATCATCTGTAACTGCTTTATGCAAATCTGGGTAAGTTGCATAAATTTCAGGAAAAATTTCTTTTATACTCATAACCACCTCCAAAGATGATTATAAGTGTTTTTTAAAAATCCTCAAATGAAAAATATTATTTATATCATAAAATATAATTATTAATAGTCACACAGTTTCTAAGCTTATAAAAAATTGCTTGATTTATTATAGAATAATTTTATGATTAAGGAAAATAGATTGGAGTTGAATAAATGGAAAAGGAAAAGATACCTATTATATATACGGCAAAATATAATATTTCTGTTTTAGGTTTAGAAAATTTTCATTATTTTGATACTAAGAAATATCAGAAAGTATACAAGAAATTAAAAAAAGAACTACATATAAACTCAAAGCAATTTTATTCACCAAACAGAATAACTGATGATGAATTACTGTTTGTTCACTCCAACGAGTATTTAGAATCTCTAACAAGATCAAAGATCATAGAGGAAATCGTTGAAATACCTTTTATTAAATATGTTCCAAACTTCATACTTCAAAAGGGAATAATTAATCCAATGAAATTCGCTGCAAAGGGAACTATGATCGGATTAAAATTAGCATTAGAATTTGGTTGGGCTATAAATCTTTCAGGTGGTTATCATCATGCGAAAAGAAACCATGGAGAAGGCTTTTGTTTTTTTGCTGATATTCCAATAGCAATAAATAGTATTTGGCAGCAATATCCAGAATTACGAGTTTTAATTGTTGATCTTGATGCACATCAGGGAAATGGTTGTTCAACAATTCTCTCTAAAGACAAAAGAGTTGCAATTTTTGATATGTATAATTCAGTTATTTTTCCAAGAGATAGACAAGCAGAAAAGTTTGTTTCATATAGAGTACCACTAAATAGAAAAACAAAAGATAGTATCTATTTAGAGAAATTAAACTATTGGTTACCAAAAGCGATCAATGAGCACAAGCCTGATGTAATTATCTATAATGCAGGAACAGATATTTTTATTAATGATCCGTTTGGTGGCTTATGGATTACTGAGGAGGGTATATTAAATCGAGATGAAATTGTTTTTTCGATAGCTAAAAAAAGAAAAATTCCTTTACTGATGTTGCTGTCCGGTGGTTATCATAAAAAATCTGGTGATATTATTGGAAGATCAATACTAAATTTAGAAAAGAAAGAACTGATTAGTTTTTAAACATACATTATGGTTTGATGAGATTCCTTAACCTCTTACCAGCCTTGAATACTGGTACTTTATGTATCGGTATTTTAACCTTCATTTTTGTTTTAGGATGAATTATAGTTCGTTCAGCTTTTTAAAAGTACCAAATCCGACTAAAGTAACTTTTTCACCCTTTTCCAATGCTTGTGTGATATTATTTACAATCGTATTTAGCATAATATTCGCAGTTTTTTTTGATACATTTATTGTTTCTGCAATTAATAAAACTTGATCTAATCTATTCATCTTAAACTCCACAATGTTTTGCAATAATTTCACATTATTTAGCTTCATTAACATTGTCAACAGACATTGATAAAACTTAAATTTGTTCCTGACTGTACTGAATCTGAATCAGTCTCCCCTTTTCAGTTAACGTCCTTATTCTTATGTGATTATAAAATGCTTTAAAGTAATGTGCGACAAATATGCAACAAAAATCTTCAAAAACAATCAAAATATATCAAAACGTATCAAACTTAATCGTAACAATATTGATTGTTCAAACACTTGTTAAAGCCTTTGTCAGTGGGTTTAGGAGCTTTTAAATCAATGGTGCTGGAAGGGGGACTCGAACCCCCGACCTACTGATTACGAATCAGTTGCGCTACCATCTGTGCCATCCCAGCATTTTATTATAGATCTTTATTTGATCATTTAATTTAATATAGAAAGAATTTAGCACCTTTCAGGTCAAGCGGATTTATTTAGAAGACAATTAATAATTAATAATTTATAGTTAATAATTAAAGTTTTCTTTTCATCATTGTGCTTTTTTCTTTTTCCTTCATCTTTCGATATTCCGTGTTCGATATTGGATATTATACATAACTTCTACATTTAACTCTTTAAAAGTATTGCTTTTTATCAGTGTTATCCGTGTTTATACGTGGTTAATTATTAAAGGTTGAATCAAAGAATTCTAATACCTTTTTTAGAAAAAGCGTTAAGTGATAGGTCTGCAAACTCCCCTTTTTGATATTTTTCAATTGCTGCAGCTCCGATCATTGCAGCGTTATCCATACAATATTCTAAAGCTGGAAAGAAAACATTTGCACCAATAGCTTTTCCCTTCTTTGAGATTTCACTGCGTAAAAGGCTATTTGCTGAAACTCCACCTGCAACAATAATTGTTTTAGCATTGGATTTTTCTGCAAACGCTATTGTTTTTGAAACAAGACTATCAACAATTGCTTGTTGAACAGATGCAGCAATATCAGCAATATGGCTCTTTATAAAATTATTATCATTGCTTGCTAGATAATTTCTTACAGAAGTTTTAAATCCGCTAAAGCTAAAATCAAAATTATCTTTCTTATTAAGTGCTCTAGGGAATCGATGAAATTTTGGATCTCCATTTCTGGCGATCTTATCAATGATAGGTCCGCCCGGATAACCCAATCCCATTAAATTAGAAATTTTATCAAAAGCCTCTCCCGCTGCGTCATCACGTGTTCTTCCAATTATCTCAAAAACATCCAAAGATTTAAAATCTACAAGTTCTGTGTGTCCACCGGATACAACTAAGGCAAGGTATGGAGGTTCAAGCTGAGGATTTTCTATACGATTTGCATAAATATGACCCAGCATATGATTTACAGCAATGATTGGTTTTCCAAGACTATAGGCTAGACTCTTAGCAAATGAAACCCCAACCAGCAATGCTCCAATTAATCCTGGATTCACAGATACAGCAATTGAATCTATATCTTTAAAAGATAAGTCCGCTTTTGTTAATGCTGCTTGAGTTAGCTGCATAATATTCTTCAAATGTAGTCGGGAAGCAAGCTCGGGGACAACGCCACCAAAATCTTCGTGAGTTGTTTGAGATGAAATCAAGTTTACAATAACTTTAAACTCGGAATTAATGATCGCTACGGAAGTATCGTCGCACGAGGTTTCAAAAGCTAATATCTTAAATTGTTCAGTTTTTTCATTTCCGATCATTTTGAATGACCTGAATTCTTTGAGGTGTATATTCGATTATTTTAACACCGGATGGAACTTCGAATGATATATTTGCAAAATCTTTCTTTAAAATTGATATATTCAAATTTGCAATTATTGTATTAATATCAAGTTGTTCTATTATTTCTTTAGGACCGCTAACCATAACTGATACTTTCTGTGGTATTATTGTAATGTTTTCAGTTTCAGGATACTTTATAGGAATTAGCGAAATTGTTCTGCGAATGATCTTTGTATTTGTGATTTCAAACTCAATTTTTTCTTGTAAAAGCTCAATTTTAGGATCCGGTGAGATCAGGTTTACTGTTAGTTTTCCATCAACTATCATTTTACTTGAGATATCCCTAGTATGAATGTATTCAACATCATTTAATAAAGCAAGAGGACCTTTGACGGTAATTTTTCTATTTGAAATTTTAACTTTATTCTTAATGAAAAATTCTTCTTCCTTTGTAGATGCATATTGTATTTTTAGTGATTTTTCTCTTTCAACTAATTTATCCATATTTATAAAAAAATCTTCGGTTTGATCTATTGATATGATATTTAATTCAATTTTATCCGAGTAGACAAGTTGATCTGACTTGAGATTAATTTGATTCTTACCATAGCGAAAATGAGAAGTATATATATGGAATGATTTCTTAGAAAGTTGGAAGAGCAAGATATCTTTACCTGTTGCATTAATTTCTATTGTAACCTCTGGTAGTCTGGAAGAATCAGGGATTAAGTTTTGAGGAGTTTCAATTAATTTTATTGGAATATTGATTTCCAGAGAATGTGTTTTTATCAGGATTTGATGTAACCATAAAACAATTGCAATAAATAATACTAACAGTTTTACGGAAATATTATTTTTCATAGTATTAAATGTTATCTATTTATTATATACGATAATCTCTCACCCATATTCGAGATATTCTCATTTTCATCATTGGCCCAATCATGGATAGTTTGCTGGGTTAACAAAACAAACTCTTCAGATTTATCTCTTCGGCTTCTTTGAACAACAATATTAGCCAGTTTTTTCATTGAAACCCAGATAGTTTTAATTCTCTTTTCTGAGCCCACAGAGAGCCACTCTCTGATATAAGGGAACACAACAATGGGATTTGCTCTAGCAACTTGTGTAAGAATATGTGTGATTTTTTTCTGTACTTCAATTTTATCATCATCAATAGCCTTACTGATAAATTCCATGATAAAACCTGGATCAGATTTTGCAATATTTTCCATTCCATGAAAGGAAAGAGCACGTTTCTGTGAATTCTCTGAATTGATCCAGTTAACGATATTTTCTTTCATAAAATCAGGATATGATCTCCACATTTCATTGATCACACTTTCAACTTCCCATGGAACACTATCAAATGTTTTCTCTAATAATTTAAAAATCTTTTCAGGATTATCTCTATCTAGATCGTAGTAATAAAACAGTGCAGTTGCCCTAACACCATATATTCTATGCTTGAGCATTGGCTTAATGATCTTCTTCATCTTTGTTTTATTACTATAATCAGTTAAACTTTTTCCCAAATACTCACGAATAAAATAATTCGGTGTTTTAGATATACTGATCAGTTTTTTTTGAGCTAATTCTAATTTATCTTTATTAAGATAGGAAAAGATCGAATCTAATATTTCATTAAGTTCTTTACGATTATCACCATCTAATCTACCAATTTCGTTCAATTGTTGCTCCTTTAAATAATTAAGCAATTAGGTTTAATATTTTGATTTTGTGTGCCTAAAAAAAGGCAATAAATGAAAAACAAATTTAACTTCACAAAAATCGCTTAACTAATAATATCATTTATTTTTTCTAATGTTTTACCGTCAACGTATATATTAATAAATTTTAAAATATTATTTTTCCATCTCTTTTTTTAGAGTTGGATCAATATGACTGCTATCATTTCTTTCCCATCGATCATCAATAACAGCACTCACAGGAGACTTCTCTCTTATGTACTCCACAATAACATCACGAAGCCCCTGCTCATAACGAGTTATCTTCGATTCCGGCACTTTAGTTAAAAGAGCTAATCCAGCATTTCCTTGTAATAAGAAATCTGAAGTTGCAATTTTATATATTTTATCTGCCTGCCAGGGTTCCCCGCCAATATATAGTTTCGAAATTCTATTAAAATTTTCTCTTTTTCTATTAATTACAACTTTTATACCGGCAGTTCTTAAACCATGCCTGCTGCCGGAAACTCTTGTTTCAATTATCTCTTTTAAGAATCTTCCATCTACTTCAATAAGAACAATTTGATTATCAAAAGGCATCACATTGAAAACATTACGATACGAGATTGGACCGGAAAGTAATTCATCACGGATACCACCAAGATTCATAAAAGAAAAATCAGCATCAGTATAATCTAACATTGCTTCACAAACCAGGTTGCCAATAAGATTCTGCGTGCCCATTCCAAACTTGGTAATATTCATACCGGCTTCTCCGATGATCTCATCCATTCCTTCTTCTGCTATCATTTGCATTACCAGAATTGTATCACCAATTACTTCATCAGGAATAAATTCATCTTCAAACATCGTAACCAGAACACCTTCTTTTATCGCTGGAGATTCATATCCGGAAATTGTTTTTGTATCTTTATCTATTTTTATTGTAACATGCCCTACACTGCTGCCATAAGCATATCCCTGTAACACAAGAGTATGAGTATCGGGATCTTCCCACGGTTGAGCAAAACCTTTATGCATGTGCCCGCCAAATAATATATCTATTCCTTCTACTTCATGTGCCAACTCTTGGGCATCGTAACCCCAACGTCTCTCTTCTTGTTTTTCATCAGGGTTGGAATAACGTGAGTCATAAGCCGGCTGAGGATTATATGGAAGTCCCATATGTCCTGAAACTATAACCAGATCAACATCCTGTTCTCTAACAACGTCTACATATTTTTGTAGTTGCTTTTTTGCCGGAAGAAAATCTACATTCTTGATGTTATCGGGAAAACTCATCTGCTCAGTATCGGTTGTTGTGATCCCTACTATACCAATTCTTAATTCCAACTTCTCGATGATAATATAGGGTACCACATAATCAACTAGTTCATCGGTTCCTTTTTTTACAATATTGCAGGATAGGATTGGAAATTCTGCTAACTTCAGTGTTTTTATTAAAACATCTTCGCCCAGATCAAATTCGTGATTTCCAATTGTCATTAAATCATATTCGACCATGTTCATATACTTTATTACTGCTCGTCCTTCACTCATTGTTCCTACCGGATGACCTTGAAAGAAATCGCCTTGATCGATCAGCAGGTTATCACGAGTTCCCGCTTTAGATAGTTTACGAACACCTTTTATATATGTTGCAGCACTACCACCGCCGCCAAGTATCGGTGGGAAATCGGGATTCATAAATGTTGCAGGATATCTATCTATCCCACCATGAATATCATTTGTGAACATGATATCCAGCAATAGATCTTCCGCAAAAAGAAAACTGCTGAATATGAGCAGAAGTCCAAAAAATATTTTAGCTTTCATAATTTCCTACCAGGTAAAACTAATAGCCGATTTCAAATTGATAAATGTCTCATTTACTGTATCTGGATTTTCCCAACCACGATCCTGAATACCACCACCATCATGTATCCAATAAGAATTTTCCCATAAATCATCATATGCATGATTTTCGTCCCAATAATAGCTGTCTCCGAAGAGATCAAGTGCTTCATATTGCCGATTAGAATATTCTAAAGAAATATCAAAAGTAAATTTATCTAAAATAGTAAAACCCGTTCCTGCTGAAAAAGTTGGAGTTGTGATCTCTCTGGCAAAGGTAATACCGGTATCATTAAACAAACCATAAGTTGTTGTATAATTAAATCCAAATCTAAAAGGTATTTTATTTTTGAGTATATGCTCTACACCAATATAATAGTTGATAGCATCATCGTAAAGGGGGTTGGTATCCGACCATTTTACAAATTCAATATTGCAATTCATAATTGTACTCATAATATTTCTTGGTTTGTAGGAAAATCCCATGCGTGCATTCATTGGAAGTATATATTGATCATAAGTAAGTGAATCTAAAGGTGTTCCGGTAGAATCAAAATTTGTATAAACAAATACAGCATCTTCAACATCAACCCAATTTATATTGTCAGTAGAATCAGGTTCAATTTTTGGAGCTTCTAAAAAATACTGACTTGTGTTTCCGGTTACTTCAAGTTCAACTTTTGGAGTAAAACTAAAACCTAGATCAAATCTTTGTGAAATATTTACATTAGCTCCGATCTTAAATTGAATGGCAGAAAATTCTCTTTTTAAAGTGTTTACGTAATTATATAATACTGTATCATTTATTGTTTCTTGTGCTTCGAGTGTCCAGATCACACTTTTCTCCATTTCAGAATCACCAGTTAGTTGAGCAACTTCCAAACCTATAGAAGCAATATTCTTATATTTAAATGCTGTTTGGAAGGCAATTGCGTTAATTCCACCTGTACTTTCAATAGTATTCTGTGCAATCTTAAAAGGATATTCGTTATCATCGGAATTCCTGTTGTTCCTAACCTGCTCAAAATAATCAGCTATAAAACTAACTTGCGGTCTATATTGAAGTGAAGCAGCAAGATCAAAATCCGAAATTGCTCTCTTATAATACATTCCTCCGGCAAAATCTGCGAAAATATTCACATTACTTACATAAACGGCATCTCCGCTGTATGCATCAAATGAATTGTACATTGGTAAAGACCGATTATCCGAATCAGTTAAGAAACTTCCTGTTGTTTGAAAACCAAATCCATTTTTGAGATTTGTTAAATTAGCCGGATTGGTCATAGAATCTAATAACCTTAAACCGCCAACTCCAATTGCAGAGCCCATCGCTGCTGAATGCGGATCAACATTTCTGATTACATTTCCGGTTTCCATTTCTAGAATTGAATATGAATATAAACCGGTAACTAAAGCCATTATTGTTAATAATAAAAATATTTTTTTCATCTATCCTCCGATATTAAATTAAAATTTCCAATCAAGCTGCAAACGGACAATATTTTCTTCACGTTCCACACGTTGGAAATAATATTCTCCCTCATCAGGAATATCGTTATAATCCCTGTATTCCAGCTCTCTTGTTAAAAATTGTTTGTATTTATATTTTAATGATAAATATAGATTATTTGCAATTCTGCTATGAATATTGAACCAAGTTTTATAACCTCTGTCGCTTTGGTCAAAATCTAATTCAATATCTTCAAAATCCCAGAACGATGCTCCATTTGCATACCACATAGAAAAAGCACCTATAACTTTAAGGTTTTTATTAAAATGGTGTGTATAATCCAAATAAATCATATCACCATTGGTGAGAGTTTGTCCTTGAGCCATGTCTGGTGCACCCGGCTCAGCAGGATCAGAAAGTATTGATAAATAAGGAGGCTGAAGAACTCTGGCATAAACATAACCTAGTTGCAATTTGTCAAAGTTAGAAAGATAGGCAACAAGTTTAAGCTCGGTTTCATCTGCCTGTGATTTACCTCTATCCATTTCATCATCATATCGCTTAACCTGGTGTTTGTGACGCATTCTAAATCGTAACTGGTGGATCGGTTTAAATTCAAGTTTTACCTGAGCGCGTACACCACGGCGTGCATCCGATTTTCTTTCCCACAGGTCTAAATATGCTTTCGTGATAGTCCACATTTTATGGAATTGATATCTGGTTTCAAAATAGATCCCTCTCTCTGCTGAAGGCTGAGCGGAATTATTATACATATCATTAAGTAAAGTGTTATTCAAACCATAAGCCATCTTTTCAAAGACCGTATCATCAAATCTTTCACTTTCTGAGAAGCTGCGGTGATAAGGATTATCAAAATCAATATCATAATCACGATAGATCGAGATGAGATATAAATTGTCAAATTGAGTATAAGAACTTATAAGAAGTGCTCTTGGATCATCACCAATTTTAGCAAGTTCTCCACCTTTTTGCAGTTCTGCATATTCCCCCTGAATAGAAGTATTATTCAGAACTGTTCTCCAATCAAAACCAACAACTCTACGGAAATTTCTATCTCCATATTCATCTGAGAATGTTGAATACATAGTTGTTATTTCGTTATCTGTGATCTTCCATTTAGATTCTGCATAATCATCATCTGAAATGAGAAGGTGTTTCAATTCATCTTCATCCGGTACTAAAAATTCTCTATCATATCTAGCTTCATATCCGGTGAAGCCAAGATGCGTTCCAATAAAAGGTGAATATTCAATATGCCCGCCGATTATATCTTCCTGCAGAGCATCGAGACGGGGAGCTATCTCTACTTGATTGAAATTTTCAGGATACTCATTAAAAAATTCTTCCGCTTCTTCCATGTCATGATTGGAAAATCGGTGTGTCATGTTTATATATCCTAGGATATTATCATCCTCGTCTAATTCACCATTTTCATTGCTGTCATAAACTACCGCATCCTTTTTATCGGAAGAGAGGAAAACAACAGCATTCATATTGTTTCTTTTCCAGTCTAAAGCAATTCCACGTAAAGCATATTCCTGTGTTCTGGAAATATCACCGATAATTCCGGTTATTCTTTTATTGAAACCATATCCTGTTTTTCTAGGACTGTAGGAATCGGTGTTTTCCATAACCAATCCTTCTCCAAATGTAGCTCTGTAATTACCGGCATATATTTTTAAATAATTATTACCCAAAAACTTAAAATTATTTTCATAGCCTGCATAAAATTTGCCATCTTTAATAATATTATCTGAATTTGCATCAAACAACGGTGATGAATTTCTGGGAGTTTCGTAAATGAAACCCGCTTTGAACTCATTTCGATAACGCATTCTAAGTTTATTCATTATAGTTGCCCGATGGGATTCCATATTGAAATATCCCCAGTAAGACTGCCTTTTAATTCCTGGAGTTTTAGGATCATCAGAATCAGGTGGATCGAACCTGATCATGGATTCCATATACATCTCTTTTTCGTCATCACCATAAGGACTATCGTTGTATTTCATTTGGTAATCAAAATAGAGATCTCGAACTTCCGGTTGTTCTTTGTAATAAACGTAATTCTGCAGATTCTTTGCTCCGTAATATGAGATACCAGGTGATTTGCGCAGATCACGATAACTTGAGATTGAATCACCAACGGCTACTCTATTCAAAATAGCTGCAACATCGATAGGAGACGTATTGGGAAGGTTTAAAATATCTGAGAAAGCAAGCTTATTAATATTTCTGGGTGAGATTAAATAATCTTCCCAAATATCGCTCATCCCTTCCTGCAAACCTTCGTTGCTGCCTAATCTTTCGATCAGATAATAAATATCATCACGACGTTGAGCCGATTCATCTTTCTCATCATAATGGGAAACCGAAACAAGCGGTTTTAGTAAATTCAGAGTTTTCTGATCTATTGATTCAATTTCGCGGAGTTGGTAAACACTTTGAAAAAAACTAATGTAGAATCTGTAATCGTAAATATCGTTAGCTTGCTTATCCGTAATGGGTAAATGAGTTTTTAATTCGAGCAAAGTTGCAGTATTCAGATCTATCTTAGCTTTTGCAATTGAAATGATTAACATAATTAAAAGCGAAACCATTAATAATTTTTTCATATTTCGATTTTTCCTTTATTAATATCAGATAATTTACATTGATCGTTCTGATTTTTGTTAAAAAAAAATTCACCTACTAATTGTAAAGTATTTTTCTTTTATTTTATAATAATAAAACAAATGAGAAAAAACAAAATCACAACATATAGATAATGAAATAAAAAAGATTTGACAAAGAGAATGCAACTCAGATTCTGTGTCAGAAGATTTTGGAGGAAAAATGGCAGAAAATACAAAAATTGAAAAGACAAAAAAGTTCTCTTTAATTGAACTTATCATGATAATTATGCTTGTTGGAATTGTTTTTACACTTATCATTCCACTAAGAGCAGACAAATTAAATCACGGAAAACTTAAGGAAGCAGTTTATAATATGCAGGTTATTGCACGTGCAGATGTCGGGTTTAAAGATGATCCTGCTAATGGATATTATATTTTTGAACATACTGTTGTAAAGCTCGATGATGAAGGCAATTATACCGGAGAAGACCTATTAAATATTATTGGTGATCTTGAGAAAACAAATGAAGATTTTCTTTTTAACTATTCTGTAACGGATAGTTCAGTTGTGGGTACTACTAATAAAAATTTTGGCAAAGAAGGCGCATCAATTTATTACTATCTGCCAAATGGACCTTGGGGCGTTAGTAGCGATAAAATATCAGATAGCATTTTTGACCCAAACTGGCTTCCATAAACTAACTTAATAATCTAAATGAATATATTCCAAAACCTTCAAGGTTTTAATTATCTTGAAGGTTTTTTTGCATCTACACCTTTTTTGATCTCCTATGCTGAGATGCACTTTCATCTCAAATATCTTTTCCCTAAATATTATAGGAAAGAACCTGAGATCATTACCGATATTCCCATCAGAATAATAAAGAATCAGAAACGAACGATCCCTATACTTATCATAGTAAAAGATGCTCACCTCTTCCCCGTAACAATTAATTCTGTTAATGTTAGTATTAAAGGAAATGATAAAAAAATTTCAAAAAAATTTATAATTAAAAAGAAAATAAGTGATAAATATTTTTCTCAAATATTGGATGTTAATGTTGTGGAGATGGAAGCGGATCAGTTTTTGCAGATAATTGTAAAACTTGAAGTGGAAATCGATGATAAATTGAAAATTGTAATTAATGATAACTTTCCTGATATCCTAGCAAAACCATATAAGATATTTTATGCTAAAAAGCCCTTACCTTTATCAGAGAACTGGTTTGCTGGTGAACCACATTATCACAGTATTCATACTGCTGATCAGGTTGAATTCGGTGCTGATGTAAAATCTACAGCTAAATTAGCAAAAGCGATGGGGCTTTCCTGGTTATTTATAACAGATCATTCCTATGACCTGGATGACAGCCTAACTGATTGCACAAAAAATGATGCAGATCTACCCATTTGGAATCAAATGCAAAAAGATGTGAAAGATTGTGACTCAAAAGAATTTCGAGTAATCCCCGGAGAAGAAGTTTCGATCGGCAATTCTAAAAGTGAAAATGTTCACATGCTGGCAATTAACAATGATGAATTTATCGAAGGTTATGGTGACAGTGCTGAGAAATGGTTCAAAAATAAACCGCAGCACTTTCTAAACGAAATCAAAAAACTACATAAAGAGAGTAGCCTGTTTATTGCAGCACATCCGATTGAGAAAATTCCATTCATGCAGAAACTCACACTGCGTCGTGGAAATTGGAGTGATGAAGATTATCAAAACAGCGGAATTAATTTTCTGCAGGTAATTAATAGTGCGGAACCTGGCAATATTGAACGTTCTGTGAATTATTGGAAAAAGATGCTTTTAAAAGGTAATCGATATTATCTGATTGCCGGAAATGATGCGCACGGTAATTTCAATGTAATGCGTCAGATCAAATCTCCTTTTTGGAAATTATTCTCTTCTCAGAAACAAGTTTTTGGTCAATTCTTTACAGTTTTTAAATATAAAGAAAATCAACCTGTTGCCGGATTGAAGAGCGGTGAAGTCATAGTTAGTAATGGCCCATTTCTCTCATTTCAATTAAAAGTTAAAGACGAAATATTTCCAATTGGATCAACTTGTAAAACCAATAAAGTAAATCTTATTATTCAAAGTGAAACAGCAATCGAATTTGGAGAGATTACGAATATCTCTATTTATATTGGTGATTATAGTTCTGGTAGAGAAACAGAAATTGAAAATCCTGAAAATAATTGCGAGATCATACTACCAGAAAGAGGTTATGTTCGAATAAGTTTGAAAACGGAAAATGGCGGAGTTGTTTTTACAAATCCCGTTTGGGTTGGGTAAAAGGAAAAGATTCAACACAGAGACGCAAAGACACAGAGAAAAGAAAAAAATAACAATATAATTACTTGGATATTGGATATTCAATTTTATTATTCCTTCGTGCTCATTCGTGTAAATTTGCCTGCCGCGCCGAAGCTAAGCGAAGGCTGGTGGTTTCAATCTTTAGTTCGTAGTTAATTTCCGTACTTCTTCATACAATTCTATAAAATCTGCTTCTGTAAGCGTCTCCCCTCTTCTTGTTAACTCGATCTTACAACTATCCCCTAGTTCTTCGATCATTTCTTTTGATAGGATCATACGCAAATTCCTACGTAACATTTTTCTTCGATTTTGAAAAGAAACTTCCACAACTCTCCAAAAAAATCTTTTATCTTTAAGAACCGGTTTATTTTTGCGAGGTGTTAGAATTATAACTGCAGAATCAACCTTTGGAGGTGGAAAGAATAGATGTGGTTTTACAGTAAAGCCATATTCAATATTAAAATAGAACTGCATTTTCAATGAAAGCTTTCCATAATCTTTTGTGCCGACTCCTGCATTGATGCGCTCAGCTACTTCTTTTTGGATCATTACAACAACTCGCTTGAAATTAGCAGCATGCTCTGTTACTCTGAATAAAAATGGTGATGTGATCTGATATGGCAAATTTGCCACAATTTTAATCTGTTTATTTTTTAAATATTCTTTCCAATCAATACTAAGAATATCTTTATTTATCAAATTGATATCATTACCAAATTTCTCATGTAATATTGGATATAGACTATCATCGATCTCAAAACAGGTTAAATTGCATTTTTGCAAAAGCAATTCTTGGGTTAGTATGCCCTTGCCTGGTCCCACTTCCCAAACTAACTCATTTTCTTTAATTTCAGCAAGATCAGCTATTTTCCTAACAATATTTTTATCTTTTAAAAAATGCTGACCAAGGCTTTTTTTATGTCTGAATTTCTTCATCTACATTTGCCCTAAAATTTTTTCGATCTTCTTTTTGTCAAAATTGTAATCTGTGTTACAAAAATGGCAATGAATAGTAAGTGTTTCATTTGTATCAATGGCTTCCTGAAGTTCATTCTTAGAAAGAAGTTTAATTCCGAGTTCAAATTTCTCTCTTGAACAATCGCATTTATACTTTACTGGTGCAGTTTCTTTGATCTCAGGCTCCAAACCTTTTAGAATGAACTTAGATATTATATCTTCAATAGAGTGTCCCATATTCATCATATCAGTAAGATTAGGGAATTTTGCCAAGTTCTCTTCAATCTTGGAAATTACATCTTCAGATATTTCCGGTAAAACCTGAATTATAAATCCACCGGCTTTCTTTATTGTTCCATCAGGCATGACTAAAACTCCAAGTCCAACCGAGGAAGGAATTTGTTCCGACTTTGCAAAATAAAATGTTAAATCTTTGGCAATTGTTCCATACTTTAATTCGATCTGTCCAATATATGGGCTTTTCATTCCCAGATCTTTGATGATCGTAAGAGTTCCATTACCAATTGCATTTTGAATATCAAAAGTTTTTGTATGCTTATTCAAAGGGATCTCAACTTGTGGATATTTTGCATAACCTTTCACATTTCCGTTTTTACGGGCAGTAACTATCGCAACACCTGCAGGTCCATCGCCATCTATTTTTAATGTAATCACATTTTTATCTGATTTCAGATCGGCTGCCATCATAAGTGCTGCACTTATCATTCTACCCATAATTACAGAATTAGTCATTGATAAATTATGGATTGTAACAGCTTCCTGCACAGTATCCGTTGCATCTATCGCAAAGAAACGAATACTTTTATCTTTTGTTAGACCTCTGATTATTCTATCCATTATCTATTCCTCAACTTACGTCATTTCGTTTTTGGGCTTTTATTTGTAAATAAAAAAATAGTAAGAAAGTACCTGAGTGCAAAGTACAAGAGTACTAAGTACCAAAATGTATTAATAATTAATAGTAAAAAAAGAGCAAGAAGTGACCGAAAGAATGAAAAAAGTTAACAAGAAGCAAGATGAAAATTGATTCAGAATTGAATTTTGCATTAGAAAAAGCATTAGATTTAGACAGCAGATTTACTGATAATTTTGAATCATAAATTTTTAGCAGATTTCGACTAATACAGTGTTGTCATAGAAAAATTATGTAAGTATAAAACATCTCATTCTCCAATAAAAAAAGCCAATTCGTGAGATTCTGCTTAATCTATAATGGCGTTTTAGCAAGAAGAATTCTGCAGAATCGTTTTACTTCGTAAAGCCGATCTGTGGACGGGACTTCCCGAGAACTTCGTTATCGGGACGACCTCCTGCGTGATTAAACCAATCAAAAAAGCCGATCATGATTGACCGGCTTCATCTATAATGGCGGGAGCGACGGGACTCGAACTCGCGACCTCCTGCGTGACAGGCAGGCGTTCTAACCAAACTGAACTACGCCCCCGCATTTCTCACTTAAAACACTTGCGCACATTTAGATTTGGCGGTTTATGTGTCAAAGATTTTTTATAATTTAACAAAAATATTTAAAGATGAATTACCTCATCTCATCTTATCTTTATATTCTGTAAATAATTACAGATTTTGAATGTTCTTCAGAGCTCTTGGAGCTGTTGCAGGTGTTACTCCATCTCCGGAAATATACCCTTTTACCGGTTTACCTTTGAGGTTGCCTTTATTATCAATTCGATAGAATTCTACGGGAATACGAACAGTTTTTTCATCTTCAATTAGGATATCTTTTCCATCTTCATCAATTTTGAATGGATTATGCTTAAGCCAGCCCAATCCAATTGCTGCAATTCCATCTTCCCCACTAACGTTCTTTCTTTCAGAACCAATAAATTCACGTTTTTCTTGAGTTACATTAGGAGAATTAATACTGGAAGTAACAGTTCCAATTTTCTCTCCATTTTTATAGATCCCTCTTCCGGTTACAATTCCTTCTGAAATAAAAAGAACCATTCTCTTATCATTTCCGGAATCGATATCTCTTTGCAATGCTTTCTTACCTACGAAATCATCTTTATTCATATCTATAGCAGCATTGAAGAGAGGTGCATTTACTGGAGTATGTTCTCTATCATATTCACTACCATTAAGCGGTAATCCAAAGTTCCCGGCAGAAATTCTATTCTCATCTCTACCACCAAGTCCAACTACCAGTCCACCCAATCTAAGTGCTTCTGTTGCAATGCGTTTGAACTGATCTTCTGCAACTACTACAGGAACATACATTTCCCATCCCCAACGATTAGTATAGCCGGTTCTGCTGATATAGTAATGATGTCCTTCAAAATCAAATTCATTGAATGTAAAAAATTTCATATTTTTGGCAGGTTTATTTCGATTCTTCACAACTTGCTCACCATAAAGTTTAGTGACCAATTTATATGACAATGGTCCTTGAATATCTATTTTAACAAGTTCATCAGAAATATCTTTAACATCAACATCTTCATTTTTGTTTATATATTTACAGATAAAATCTGCATCAGAGATCATGTTTTTTTCTAGATCTGTAATATCGTGACCAGCATTAATAACTAATATGAAATTATCTTTTTGCACACGCATAATAATCAGGTCATCAAGAACAGTTCCTTTTTCAGTAAGCAACAGAGTATATTTGCACTGTCCAATTTTCATACTCTGTACATCCGCCGGTAGTACTCGGTCAAGAAAATTTGCAGCATCAGAACCTTTAAATTGTATTTGAGCCATATGATCAATATTAAATATTGCAACTTTCTCAACAGCCTTAGCTTCTTCTAATACAGATGTAAGATAATTTACAGCCATTTCATATTCACCAAAATTGCTTGTTTTTATTGGAGTGAAATCTCTGCCCAAATGGTCAGATAATAATTGTTGATACCAATCCTCAGCATCTCGAAGTGCGGTTCTACGAGGAGATTTAGGAAAATTAATTCCAATTTTTTTCATAAGATACTCCTTTATTATATATAAATTTTTGTTAATTTTATTGTAACCCAATATTTGTAAAGCAGATTATATTTAAACAAGATTTTCTTGACTTATTATTATTAATTTAATTCCTCAAAATAAAAAAGGAACATTGTTATGACAAAGATATTAATTGTTGAAGACGAACGTATGATAGCTGATGATATCAAATATACACTTGAACAATATGGTTATGAGGTTACCGGTATCTTCAATGAAGGGATTGATGCGATAGAGAACATGTCAGCTTTAAAACCAGATATAATTTTGATGGATATAATGCTTGAGAGTGAACTTAATGGTATAGAAACGGGTGAGATAATTCTTAAGGATCATGATGTTCCAATTATCTTTCTTACTGCCTTTGCTGATTCAACAACAGTTAAATCAACAAAAGACATTGCAGCATATGGCTATATCCTCAAACCTTTTGAGGCACAAGAATTATATGCTACAATTGAGATAGCATTGATCAAGCATGAATCAGAAAAAAAACTTAAAGAAAGCAAAGCACTTTCTGAAAGCATGTTTATCGGCAACCCCGAACCTTGTGTCTATTTGAATAACGACTTCCAGGTAATTGACATTAATCCAAGATTTAAAGAATTTTTTGGTTTTTCTCTGGAAGAAATAAAAGGAAAAGAGATCGATGCATTGATAATTCCTGAAGAATATAAAACAGAAGCTACAAAATTGAGTAGCGACACTCTTTCAGGATACGTGTATTTTGATACTTATAGGAAGAATAAAGACGGTGATATTTTACCTGTTTCTATTTCAGCAGCCCCAATAGTTATTGATGGAAAATCTAAAGGTTCATTTGTAATCTATAAAGATATCAGTATACGAAAAAAGGCAGAAGAAGAAAGAGAAAAACTTATTGAAAAACTTCAAAAAACACTTGATGAAATAAAAACGCTAGAAGGTTTGATCCCTATTTGTTCATATTGTAAAAAAATTCGTGATGACTCAGGTTTTTGGGGTAATGTAGAACAATATATTTCTAAACACTCTAATGTTGATTTCAGTCACAGTATTTGCCCAGACTGCTTAAAGGAGCATTTTCCAGATCAATATAAAAAAATGAAAGATAAGGGAAATATTTAAAAAAAATAATTACATGCAAAAAAATAGATCCACTGCTAAATTAATAGAAGGACCAATAGGAAAAATATTAACTAGAATGACTATCGCCATGACTTTTGGTTTAATAGGAATGGTTGCATTCAATTTAGTAGATACTTTTTTTGTAGGAAAACTCGGAACAGATCAATTGGCCGCACTGAGTTTTACTTTTCCTGTTGTATTGGTTGTTTCAAGTATTGCCTTGGGTTTGGGCTTTGGTGCTTCTGCAGTTATCTCGCGTGCAATTGGAGAGGGTGATCATCACAAAGTTCAAAGGCTCACAACTGATAGTTTACTTCTTGCGATGATTATTGTAATTGGATTTGTAATTATTGGGTTATTCACAATAGAACCCTTGTTCAAAGCTTTAGGTGCAACCTCCAAAATATTTCCATACATTAAAACATACATGAGAATTTGGTATCTTGGAATGCCCTTTGTTGTTGTTCCAATGGTAGGGAATAATGCGATCCGTGCAACAGGAGATGCCAAGACTCCCAGCATCATCATGCTAATTGCAGTTTGCGTTAATACGGTATTAGACCCATTATTAATATTTGGTATTGGTCCCTTCCCAGAACTTGGTATCGAAGGAGCTGCAATTGCAACAGTAATAAGTAGATTTACAACTTTCTCTGTAGCATTATGGGTACTTATAAAACGAGAAAAAATGATTTCTTTTGATATCCCCAAATTTACTAAAATCTTAAATTCTTGGAAACATGTACTATTTATTGGTATTCCTATTGCCGGAGCACGGGTTATAATTCCTATTACAATTGGAATAATAACTCGGATTGTATCTTCTTATGGAATTAAAGCAGTTGCTGGATTTGGAGTAGCTTCAAGATTGGAATTCTTTTCTCTAGCTGTTATTCACGCACTGGCATCTGTTTTTGGTCCGTTTATCGGACAGAATCTTGGAGCAAAAAAATACGATCGTGTCCATGCGGCTATTAATATTAGTCATAGATTTACAATTCTTTGGGAAATTGCTATATTTATTCTACTTATTTTATTACGTACTCAAATTGCAAGAATCTTTAATAAAGACCCACAGGTGATCTCCACAATTGTTCTGTATCTTGCAATTGTTCCCTTAAGCTACACAATGCAAGGTATTTTCGTATTGAGTACAACCGCTTTGAACGTAATGCATAAACCTCTACAAGCTGCCAGTCTTACAATTTTTCAGATGTTTATTTTATGTATTCCGCTTACATTATTAGGTTCATATTTATTTGGATTGACAGGAATATTTGCAGCCGTAGCTTTATCCTATATTATTTCAGGGATCATTTCACGTGTTGTTTTAATGAATTATTTTAAAAGAGAGATTGAATAATGAATTTGGAAGAAATTCGCGCATATTGTTTGCAAAAGAAAGGAGCTTCTATCGATTTTCCCTTTGATGATGTTACAATGGTTATAAAAGTTGGCGGTAAAATGTTTATATTGATCTCCATTAATAATGATCCACTTTGGATAAATCTAAAATGCGATCCTTTTAATGCTGAAGGATTACGAGAGAGATATAGTGCCGTTACTCCCGGATATCATATGAATAAGAAACATTGGAATACGGTGAGTATGGATAACACAATTCCAGATGATATCATTAAAGAAATGATAGATGATTCATATGAACTTGTTTTCTCAAAATTATCAAAGAATAATAAAGAGATTATTATGCACAACAAGGAATAGGGAGAAATTTTGTATTATAATGTTAAAAGATTATTTGCCCCATTAATATTTCCAAGCTTATTGATCATCTTATCGATGCTAATTGGCTGGCAATGGGACAGAATGCTCTTTCAGGCAAACATTGATAATGAATTAACTGCCTTCATCTTGATCTTACCGTTTATTCCCTATATCCTTTTTGCTATAGTTATAATATTGGGAGCTCGTTCGAATAATTCTGGTTTGATCTTGTGCACAATTATTCTTACGATTAGTTATTTTATTTTAAATCTTTCTGTCAGTTATGCTATTATTGATTCTAATTTTATCATTCCACGAATTATCTCTTTTTTATTACCTATTAATATTTTTCTTTTCACTTTCGTAGAGAAGAAAAAGATTAAAATAATTTTTATTTACATGCTAATTATATTTGCTGAGGTTGGAATTATCCGCTTTATGTATTATTTAATTGAATTTCCGGAATCTAAAATTATTACTCAATTCTATACGGAATTCCCAAATTTAGCTGCTTCTTTTTTGATTTTTACACAAAATTTATACGGAATATTTTTAAAAACTTCAATAATTAACAATATACCCATAATTTCTCTATTTACCATTATTATAATTTTAGTTTTAATGATCTTGAAATTTGTGAGTAGTCGTGATGTAAGAAACGGTGGTTACCTTTTTGCAACGATCTCTGTGTTTCTTGCGGTTTGCTCAAGTGATCCTGTTCCGTCTTTAATGTTATTTTTTACAACTGCAGGTCTTATTTTGCTTATCACCACGATTGAAGCATCATTTTCTATGGCTTATATTGATGAATTAACAGGACTACATGGTCGCAGAAGTTTGAATGAGACTTTATCCACACTATCCAAAAATTATGCAATAGCAATGTTGGATATAGATCATTTTAAGAAGTTTAATGATAGATATGGTCATAAAACCGGTGATCAAGTATTAAAAATGGTTGCAGCTAAACTAAGTGAAGTTAGTGGTGGTGCCAAATCCTTTAGGTTTGGAGGTGAAGAATTCACGACAATTTTTCCAGGAAAAACATCTAGAGAAGCTAAACCCTACATGGAAGAATACAGAATAATTCTTGAATCGACAGAATTTATTGTACGCTCTCCTATAAGAAGATCTTCAACTTCAAAGAGCCGTGGAAAATCAGCTTCTAAAGATCGCAAGACCGTTACTATTACTGTCAGCATAGGCATTGCCGAATATGGTGGAAATCAAACAAAACCGGAAAGAGTTCTCAAAGCTGCAGATAAAATCCTTTACAAAGCAAAACACCTGGGAAGAAATAGAGTTGAGATTCAAAAGAAAAAGTAGGAGTGTATTGTGAAATCTAATCAGAAAAGTCATAAACACATGAGAGATAATGAAAAAAATAAGTTGCTTTCTAATATTCTTGAAAGCTCATCTGCGGTATCGATCATATCAACTGACTTAGATCAAAATATTCTTTACTGGAATACTGGAGCAGAGAATATTTTCGGTTATGAGTCCAGCGAAGTTGTTGGTAAGAAAAAAATTAATCTGATATATGATGGTGCTGAATCAAAAAGAAATGCACTTCTTGCAAAAAAACTTATTGTCTCGACAAAAAAAGGAACGGAATGTGAGCTAAGGCAGATTACTAAAGATAGAAAAAAACTATGGAGTAGGATGACACTAAGCCCTCGTTTTGATGATAACGGAAAAGTGACAGGAATCTTAGGTATTGGAATTGATATTACAAAACATAAAGAATTAGAGCATCATCTTAGAGAAACATTGAAAAAACTAAAGCAAACTCTCACAGGGATCATTTATGCCACAGAACTAATAATAGAGACACGAGATCCTTACACTGCAGGGCATCAAAGAAGAGTTGCCCTGTTAGCAAAAAATATAGCGGAACACATGAAGCTTTCTGAGAAACAAGTGGAAGGTATTTACATGGTTGGTATGATCCATGATGTTGGAAAAATATCAATTCCAGCTGAAATACTCAGTATGCCCCGCAGGCTTACTCCAGCGGAATTTAACCTGATCAAGAACCATCCACAAGCCGGATATGACATTCTACACAACATAGATTTTCCCTGGCCTATTGCCGATATAATACTCCAACACCATGAACGAATTGATGGAACTGGATACCCTAAAGGACTTATTGGAAAAGATATTACAGTAGAGGCAAAAATCCTCATGGTTGCCGATGTTGTTGAAGCTATGGCATCCCACCGCCCTTATAGAGCTTCCTTCGGTATAGAGCGAGCATTAGGAGAGATCAAACAGAATAGTGGTATTCTGTATGACCCTGATGTTGTTGACTCATGTGTTGAAGTTTTTGAGAATGAAAACTATCGTTTTGAGAACAATGAAAGTATTTCACCATTACTTACGGAAATTAATGTATTGCCCTAAATGTGATAAAATCATTGATACGCTAAAAGCTCATTGTCCTCACTGTAATGAACTTTTACTTCCTGATAAACCGAAGGATGGAGAACATGATTTCGTGAAAATATTTGAAAGCTCCGACTTGGGATTAACGTCAATTATTAAATCAATCCTGATTAATGCTGGCATTGAATATATAGTAAGAGGTGAACATATGCAAAGCATACTGGGAGGACAGTTTAGTTTTGCTTTTGGCGCTGATATTGGAAAGGTGGAATTCTTTATTCACAAAGATGATGAAGAAGTTGCGGTAGAGCTTCTAACAGAAATTAATAATTAATATTCCTATCTATTAAGTGTATTAGCAGATTTCATATCATAATGCTTTTATAAATGGAGGAAAATTGAAAATATTCAAATTATTTTTTTTATTAACAATATTAGTACACATTGGTTGCCAGCAATTGGGTACGGAAATTCTACAAACTGGTGAATTACCAATTTTAATGTCATTACAACCTGCATTTGAAAATGGATTTGATGTAACAGCGGTTAGAGTTACAATTATTAAAGATGATTTCACAAGCAGTTTATATCTGACAATTGATGATAGTACAAATACAGCTTCTGGAACTTTCTCCGAGCTTCAGCCTGGAATATATACGATCTATGTTGAAGTTTTTGAAGGTGATATTGTTATTGCAATAGGCTCTGGAACAGGAGAAGTGATATCAGGCGTAACGACAACGGTTGAAATCATACTAGAACTTGTTCCTTTAACCGGAAGTTTAAAAATTATCGTTGATTGGGGAAATCTTATCCCGAACATACCGCGAAGAATTCTTTTTATTGGGAATAGTATTACATATTATAATGGTGGTGTTGATCTGCATACAATGAATCTGGCAAACTCTATTGACTCAACACTGTCAATTGAATGCGAGAGTGTTACCGGTGGTGGTTGGACTTTACAGCAGCATTTTAATAGCCCAATTACAATTCAACAAATTGAAAGTGGAAACTGGGATATGGTGATCTTGCAAGAAATGACTTCACGACCGGTTAACGATCCTGAACTTTTTTATGAATATGCTACCCTTTTAGATTCAGTAATAACCGAAGCTGGAGCACAGACTGCATTTTTCTTCAGTTGGCCATTTGAGAGTGTATTTAATGAAATGATCGAACAGCAGTCAGCAGCTTATAATTTTATTGGGAATGAACTAGATGCACCGGTAATTCCGGTTGCAAGAGCTTGGCAATTCTCTCGTCAGCAAGATCCAGAATTAGAACTTTTCATGGAAGATGGAAATCATCCAAATGTGCATGGCACTTACCTTGCTTGCTGTACCTTTTTTGCCTTTCTGTGGGATGAAACGCCGGTTGGAGCAATATATGTAAACGATCCTGACATTACAGAAAGCGAAATGCTATTTTTGCAAACAATTGCCTGGGAAACATACGAGATTTACGGGCAGTAATATAGGCGACTCAAGGAAAGTTAGTTTCTTTTTAATAGGATAGACATATTAAGTCTGTTATTCATTGCCAATTTAATTAACCGTTCTTAACCTATATTTTCTCTTTTGTTCGTTTCAATTTGTTGTTATTTATTTTATTTAATTCTTAAATCAAATTCAACCAAATCCTTGACATCATCTTCTACAATTTAACTTTTGATTTGCGCTGAAGTAAAGGATTCTAAAGCTATAATATAAGTCATGATACTTTACCGATAGGGTATTTTTAGAAACGAAAATATCTCCCGTGTTTGGAAAGGCGAGAAAAAGTTGAATTTAGTGTAACAATTCTCTCGTCTTAAAAAATAATATATTAAAAAGGTTTTATGAACTGGTTAAGGAAATATTCATCTCAAGATTTGCTTTATATAGCGATCATGAGTGCCCTGGGATTAGCAGCTAAACCAATAATAACCCCGCTTATTCATCTAATATCAGCTCCATTAATGATACCCGGCGGCTCACTTGCCGGTGGATTATATATGATGTGGATAGCACTTGCAATTGCAATTGTGAATAAACCCGGTGCAGGCTTACTAGTTGGTATTACCCAGGCTATTGTAATGCTGAGTATGGGATATTTTGGTAATCATGGTGCGGTCTCGCTGTTAAGTTATACTATGCCCGGATTAATGGCAGAGATCGTTTCACTATTCTTTAAAAATAAGAATATTTTATCTTTTCACGTTCTCATTGTTACTGTAGCCAATCTTACCGGTGCAGTTATCGTGACCATAATTGTAATGCGGCTTGCAACAATTCCATTCATAATTTCACTCATCGCTGCAGCTATTTCCGGAATTGTAGGCGGTATTATTTCATATTCGATGTTTAATAAACTAAAGAAATATAATATAGTATAGGAAGAAAAATGAAAATAAAAATAATTGGAATAATTCTATTTGCGAGTACTATGCTCTTTTCAATTGAACTTGTAGATTCAGATAGAATAATAAACTTAGAAAGATCGAAACTGGATAGTTATGAAAAAATTGAAATATCTACGCATCGCAATAAAGATGGTGAAGAAAAAAACGATATTTGGATTGGGGTAAAACTCGCTGATGTTTTACAAGAGTACAATATTACCAATTATGATAAATTGTGCTTTATCTCATCAGATAATTATCTTGTACGGGTTTCCAAAGAAGATGTATTAGACAATAATAGTATTTTAGCGTTAATTAGAAATGGCAAGACTTTTGATGATGAACATATTCGTCTTGTAATCCCAAGAATTAGAGATATGTTTTGGATTCAAGATATCAGTACAATAAAAACTGAATCAATCTCCGATATTCCTTTCCCCCATACAATTTACTTTGCAAAGCCAATTTTACTTAACACACAAATTAGAGATGAACTTCCACCATTTGTAAAAGTGAGTGGTTATACTTTCTCTGAGATCATGTCACAGGCTTTTCCGTTCCTTAAAGATGAAATGCTTATAGTTGGGAAAGATGGAGTAAAGCATAGCTTAGATTATGATAAATATTTAAAGAATGCTGTTTTGATAAAAACTGGTGATTCATTTGATTTGAAAAGTCCCGATATGCCGGCTGGTATGTGGATTAAAAATCTGGCTTACGTTCAGATCTTTGATGTTGCAGTTATCTTCCAACATCATTTCACATCACTTTCTGAGGTAAATGATCTACTTAAATGGAATAATCTTCCTGAAGAAGTAATTCTTCATTTTGAAAAGAAAACCAATAAGCAAAATTCAAATGAAAAATTCAATATTAAAAATTGGAGTAAAGCAGAATGGTTGGAATGGTAAGAAGATTTTCAATCGTATTTCTTGTCCTGTTTCTTTTTGCCTGTTCATCAAATAATTTGATGCTTACCGGAAATATCAAGGTTGGGACAAAAATTAACAACCAAGGCAGACTTGATGAGATTCTTAAGGATATTGCACCTTCGGCAAAATATGCACTTCTTATTGGCTTAGATGGAACTGCTGCTTTAATAACATCGCGAAGTTTTTCTAAAATTCATATTCAAAATGATAAAAATGAGTGGAATTCCAAAGCAGATGATTTACCGGCAGTTTGCAATATTCGTAACCTAAAAGAGATCTGTATTTACTCAAGAACTTCAAACAAGGATAATCGTTTCTCAGATCGGTTGAATGATTTTGAATTCTTAGGGCAAAGCAGCAAGAATGGATATTACGTAAGAAAATATAGGGAAATAAGTGGAGAATAATTATGAAGAAAATATTTATAATTCTTGTTATTCTGATTATACTTCTTCTTGCACTTATTGTTTATCAAAAAAGTAAAGTAACAGACGAAGTAGGAATTAAGATAACTTATAATAACAGGGAAACATTTATTTCTTATTCCGAGATTCGATCAATTAAGCAAGTTAGTTTCACAACAGAACGATGTGATAAATTCAATGGCTCCGATTTCGCTGAAGTACTCAAAATATTAAAGATTCCAACCGATATTAGAACTGAATATATTTTTCACTCTAAAGATGGTGGTACTCTTAATTTGGTTAAAGACGAGAATGAAACCTTTTATCTTGTATTTCAGGAAGATGCGGCAGGGCAGTTTATCCGGCTAGTTGTACCAACTGATGAATTTAGTCAACGATGGATCAAATACCTGGTTACAATTGAGATAAAGTAACTCAAACATCTTGTTGAGATTTAATAAAAAAACATGGAAAAAAATAATTCTCGTTCCTCCCGAAAGCATTCGGGATTTCTGGGAATGCAATTTAGCGTTACGAAGACAAACTTCGCAACGAGATTCACGGCAATCGAAATAAACTAATGTTAGAACTAAATAATATCTCCTTCCGATATAATGTGAATTCACCTTTGTTGATAAATAACTTTTCATTCTTTGCAAAAAAGAGAGATATAATTGCTGTTCGTGGTGATAGTGGAACTGGCAAGACCACACTTTTGAATATTATTTGCAGTGTGACCCCTAAAATATTTCCCGGAGATTTATCAGGAACTATTTCTCACAATAATATTGATATTTCCGAGCTGTCTCTTCCCGAAGTTGCACCCCAAATTAGTTTGCTAATGCAGCATCCAGACAACCAGCTCTTCTTTCCAACAGTTGAACAGGAACTTGCTTTTGCACCTGAAAATTTAAAAGTTCCTGCAAATGATATAATCAGACGAATTGATAACGTTCTTGCCAAATTAGATATTGAAGACCTGCGACATAAAGAAACAGCTTCTCTTTCGTTTGGGCAGAAAAAATTGGTTACACTTGCGTCTATCATCACACTTTCACCTGAAGTATATCTGCTAGATGAACCATTCGCCGGACTTTCAAAAGAATATATAAAAATAATTTCAAATGAGATCAGAGCACAAGCTGATAATGGGAAAATAATATTTCTTGCCGGTCATACAAACGATATTGCTCAATTAGCAAATAAAACAATTGAAATGGAAGAACTTAATGAAGTGCATTAAAATTAAAGATCTG
>JAYEKK010000214.1:0-2246 GCA_034660955.1 Candidatus Cloacimonadota bacterium
ACCAGACGGAGCAGAACCCGCAGTTTTGCGCGTTGCCAATGCCTATCGAGCAACTTGCCTTTTTCAGGCGATACGTTTCATCTTGTATTCTACAACCCAAATCCGTGAAAAATTCCTATAAAAACTAATTCTTGTTATTTTGCTTCATTACATGGCTGATTATTCAAATAATCAGCCATGATTTAGCAAATTCGCGTTACTCATTCCAGTTACAAGGCTACATTCTCACTGAATATTGCTTGTTTTAGCAAAACAAGACAAAATTCCCACACACCTCTCCTGTTTTAAGGTCTTTTCTTTCGTTCACTGGCAACGTGTTTAACAATATGATGCATATAATTCCCTGAATACCCGAAACCAGGGGCTCCCCCGTCCAAATTTTAATATTTTCTGTCCTGCATGGCTCACCAATTTGCAGCCAACATAAATCATGTCCTGCAAGACACTTCGTATTCTTCGACGAGCTACGTTCAATTTTACCGGAGCTATCTCTTTTAATGCCACTATACCCTGTGATATTCGTCGCAAGATATTATAGGCCAGCATTCCCAATTGCAAAAAGGTCGCGTTCGTTTTAAACTTACCCGAAGGTAACCGTTCAAGATCTAAATCACTTTTTAATTCACTATGAAATTGTTCGCTGGTGCCGTGCTGGTGATACAGCTCAATTATTGTCTGAGCACGCTCTCCCAGGCTTGTCCAATACGTATCTACCTTAATCTCGGGGATCAACAGCTCCTGTCCATCAGCATTTTGTGTGCGTTCTGTCACTTCGAATATAAGTTCTACCGGTTCCCCCTCGACAAGCCCTGCCGGAACACGATGGCTGGCCGTGCCGGTATAAACCGTCTTACCAGGACGAGGTTCAGTCTTTTCTCCTAGAGACTTTGCTAGATCGAGCCATTCATTCTTATTTTCTTTACGCAAGTTACGTTTAATCACAAAAGCACAACCAGCTTTCAGCGTTAAAGCTATGTTCTCTGATGCATCATTCCCGGAATCCATTCGCAATAAAACACGATCCAATATCCCCAGTTTCTTCAGATAGGCCAGTCCCTCTCGCAGAAAAGTAGCAGTACCCTCTTGGCAATGCTGCTTTCCTGGACGTAACTCAGTGTTTAACATATATCCCTGGGTGCCCAGATAACCAAATATTGGTGCAAAACCATCAGTCCCTTTATACGTCCGCGATACGCCTTCTTTGTTTGATTTAGAATTATCAAAAGGAGATACATCTACATCATAGGGTATGTATTCTCCATATTCTGTCTTTATTGTTCCCAATGAAGCCTGGCCAAGTAGTGAAAGACTGCTCCTTTCTATTTCTTCATCATAACTACCGGCATATTCATCAAGGCGCTGACGCAGATTTGCTTCAGAATAAACCTTCGTGATCTCAAGTGCGTCACGAAATAACTCATCATCCCTGAATAATTCGATATCGTTATAATCAGTACGCCCCTGGCTAATCAAGCCAACCGCCTGACTTAGCACATCCGATATTCTTTTGACCTCACGAGAACCTCCGGTTCCTGCCTTCTGTATTTCTCTTTTGAGACCACTGCGCTTTAAAAGCAGGCCAATCAATGCAAGTCCGCCAATACTGTTGATTTTTTCTTTTCCCTGTGCTATCGTGTATTTCAATTGTTTCACCTTTTGGGTTAGAGTGGTTATTTGTTCGCGAAAACATCATAACCTACTCTAACCCAATATCTTATAAAATGCAACTACTAATTTCTCGGATTACTTTTCACGGATTTGGGATTTTATAAAAGTATCTAAATCTATATCAAAACTCCCACTGCAATCACAAGCCCATATAATTCATAAACCATCTACTGCGACTACATATCTGCCTGCATCTGACTGCGTTACACTCACTCGAAGACCTTGACGTAGTTACTACTAGTCAGCTGCTTTATTCTTTTATTTCAAGTCTTATTGCTCGACTCTGCAAGGCGTTTAGTTACGAGTGACGTCGTGTCACTCGCCCTTCGGGTAACAACAATTTCTCATTGTTGTTATGAAAACGCTATTGCCATCCATGGCGCGTTTACTCGATCGCAAGCCTTGCAGTTACAGGCATCTATGCACCCTCGCTACGTTGCTTCATGAATAATGTGGGCTAGGATATTTTTTGTAGCTAAGAAAAGTCCAAAAAGAAAGCAGCATTGGAATTGCCAAGGATAATAGAAATATTTTTTTAGTTTTTAAGAATTTTGTTGCCATATTCGATTAATTTAATT
>JAYEKK010000215.1:0-9793 GCA_034660955.1 Candidatus Cloacimonadota bacterium
GTGGGGAAAAGCAAACCAACTAATAAAAATTTCAACCATTTTAATAATGCATTGGCTTTCAGCTTGCTGAAAACGATGCTAATATTCTTCTTGCATTACTATGGTTTCTGAAATTTTACCTAATTATCATTGCGAGGTTTCTTATATAGAAATTCTTGCGAAGCAATCTAAACCCCAAATAACCAACTTAAAAGAGATTGCTTCCGGCTTCATTGCATTTCTCCGTGACAGGTCGTTTGTTTCAGCATCCGGCAGCTGCCGGACGCAAAGACACTGTTTTTTTACTTTTCTTACAAAAACACTCTATTATGCAGAACTCATATAAAAAACTTATTGTAAGAAAAATTCGATTGTTTGATTTGTCAAATAGTAAAATTAATGCAACTTGACATTCACGTAATATAATATTATTAGGGATGGTAAGTTTTTAAAAAGATATATGTAGTACTTGGAGAGAAAATGGAGAACTTAAGTCAGTTACTTGCAGTAAAACGACAAAAGCTGGAAAAGCTAAAAGAATTAGGTGTGGATCCATATCCCACCAAAAGTGCTCGTACTCATAAAATTATAACACTAATAGATAATAAAGATAATTATGTTTCTTCGGAAGAAGTTGTAACTATTACCGGAAGATTGAAGGCGATGCGCCGTCAGGGAAAAGTTGGTTTTGGCAATATTGCAGATGATAGTGGAAATTTACAGATTTTTGTGAAGAAGGAACAGGTTGGTGAAGATAATTATGAAGTTTTTAAACTTTTAGATCTTGGTGATTTTGTTCAAATAGAAGGTGTGTGTTTTGTCACACAACGTGGAGAATTTTCCATTCGTGCTCATGTGGTTACGGTTTTAGGAAAAAGCCTTTTGCCACTTCCAACTGTTAAAGAAAAAATGATTGATGGCAAGAAACAGCGTTTTGATGAATTTACTGATATTGAGCTTCGTTATCGTAAACGTTATCTTGATCTTCTATTAAATCCGGAAGTGAAAAAGAATTTTGAAATTCGGGCGCAGATCATTAAAGAGATTAGAAGCTTCTTAGATGATAGAGGTTTTATGGAAGTGGAGACGCCTATCTTACAGCCGCTTTATGGTGGGGCAAATGCACGTCCGTTTATCACGCATCATAACACATTAGACATTGATCTTTATATGCGAATTGCTTTGGAACTTTACCACAAAAGATTAGTTGTAGGTGGAATTGAACGTCTTTTTGAGATCGGGAAAAACTTCCGTAATGAAGGAATGGATAGAACTCATAATCCGGAGTTCACCATGTTAGAACTTTATCAGGCGTATGCGGATTATAATGATATGATGGATATAACCGAAGATATAATCCTGCATATTGCCAAAGAAATTTTTGGAAAGGATGTAATCCTTTTTGGTGATACAGAAATATCCTTCAAGAAACCGTGGAAACGTGCTTCAATGATAGATCTTGTAACGCAAGAAAGTGGTTTTGACGCTTCTGATTTTGACTTTGAAAAGATCAAAGCTTTCTGCGAAGAGCATGGGGTAGAAGTAGAAAAAACTTCCGGTTCCGGTAAACTTATTGAAGCACTTTTTGAAAAATTCGTGGAGCCTAAACTAATTCAGCCCACATTCGTAACTGATTTCCCAAAAGAGGTTTCACCTCTGGCAAAAGTTAAGCCGGGGAATCCTAACCTCACGGAACGATTTGAACTTTTCATTAATGGAAACGAGTATGGAAATGCTTTTACCGAATTGAACGATCCGATAGATCAACGGGAGAGATTGGAAGCGCAAAGTAAAATGCGTGAGATGGGAGATACAGAAGCTAATGTAGTTGATGAAGATTTTCTGGAAGCCTTGGAATATGGAATGCCGCCAACAGGTGGATTGGGTATTGGAATTGATAGATTAATAATGCTGTTCACAAATAATACTTCCATAAAAGAAGTTATCTTCTTTCCACAGATGAAACCGGAAGAATAAGAAAACCACTGATAAACACGGATTGACACAGATAACAAAGTTTAAGTGTAAATAGATAAAGCCTGCTGAAGTTCAGCAGGCTTTTGTGCTTATATTTATTGCGGGACGTATCATTCTGATGCACCTAAAATATTTAGGTTCAATCTGTAGGAATGAACCTGCATCAGACTTAGGATGACGGTTTGCTCTAATCAGCAGAATTCTTTTTTGTATCGATCACATTCACTTCATCAACTTTTAATTTCTCTTTTTCTTCTTCCATTTGTCCTTCTTATAACATATAATAATTCCTTCAAGTTTTATAATAACAATATTTTACGCAAGTTATTTTTTGGATTGAATGAGCTACTATGTCAATAATCTCCTTGCCAATTTTATCAAGCTCAATTTTGTTAAACCAAAATAATTCATGGAGATCGGATGTTTCATATAATAATAGCGTTACGATATCTTAAAGGAAGAAAGAAGTTCTTTTTCACTTTTTCTAATATGCTATCTCTTTTAGGTATCATTATTGGAGTATTTTCGCTATTGGTTGTATCTTCAGTAATGAACGGGTTTGATTCTGATATGCGTGACAGGGTAATCGGTTCTAAAGCTGAAATCAAAATTCATAAAGAAAATTATTCTCCAATATCCAATTATAATGAACTTATTGAAGAAGTTTTAACCAACAAAAAAGTTATAGGTGCTGCACCGGTTTGTGATATTGAGATGATGATTCAGAAAGATAAGAATCTATCTTCGACTTTGTGTTACGGAATTGATCTGGATAAACAAAAAAATGTAACAGAACTCCTTAATAAAATCGTGGTAGGAACACCCGATAAAGAGACTCTAAATGATGATGGAATTATAATTGGTCTTGATCTTTCCTTAACTCTTAGTGCTACAGTAGGAGAATATATTCAGCTTACTTCACCCATCGGAACTCAGCCTTCTCCTTTTGGCTTACTTCCAAAAAGCATGAAGTTGAAAGTAGTAGGGATTTATATTTCAGGGATGCCGGAATACGATCGGGTTTATACTTATATTTCACTTAAAAATTCCCAGTTTTTCTTAGGACTTGAAGATCAAGTTACTCAAATAGAAGTTAAATCTGTAAATCCATCTCGTTCGGCACGAGTAGCAAATGAAATTCAAAATAAGATAAATAATGATTATGTAGTTGAAGATTGGAGTGAATTTGAGGCTAATCTTTTCAATGCAATAAAAATGGAGAAGGTAGTCATGTTCCTCGTCCTTGCACTTATGATAATAATTGCTTCGTTTAACATGAGTGGGAATTTTGTAAAATTAGTTACCGAAAAGCGAGTTGAAATTGGAGTCTTAAAATCGATGGGAGCATCCGGAAAAGATGTAGTGAAAATATTTATTAATATTGGTATAATAATTGGTTTTATAGGAACACTTATTGGCTTGATACTGGCTGTACTTCTGCTTTCTGCTCAGATGAAATTCCATTTTATTCTGATTCCTGTTCCGGGTTTTCCATTACAGTGGCTTCCAGTTGAGATGCGTTTATTAGATTTTATTTTCGTTCCGGTTGTTGCTATTGTGATAAGTTTGCTCACTACGCTTCATCCTGCCGGTAGAACTGTAAAAATCGATCCGATGAAAATAATTAGGAATTAACCTGTATAATTACTGACAAAATAAATAAGAAAAGCGGTTAAAAATTTCTCAATAAATTATCCTTCAAAAATCAAAATAGCTACTTAATAAAAAAAAATAGTCATAGAAATAACGGTTATTAGTAGGTCTACGAATTTTACAATTCTACTTAATTAATTTCATCTTGACAGTACCGTTAAGTAGCTGGAAATTAACCATTAAATCAATAGAACTTGAAGATTGACAGATCGTCGCATAGGTTGTTAATCACATACAGTATAATAGGTTATGGATTTGTAAGCGTTCATAACGTCATCATGTTGATAAATTTTTATATTTTCAGGAGTCTTAATGAAATTAACCGACAATGCTTTGACTGTGCTTGAAAAGCGCTATTTCCGAAAGGACAAAAATGGAAAACCAATAGAAGATTGGAAAAAAATGATCACAAGAGTTGCTGTGAATATCAGTAATGGGAATAAAGAAAAAGAAAAAATATATTTTGATCTTTTAGACTCCGGAAATTTTTTACCAAATTCACCAACACTTATGAATGCCGGTCATGATCTGCAACAATTATCAGCCTGTTTTGTTTTACCTTTAGAAGACAGCATGGAGAGTATTTTTGAATCAATAAAAAATGCAGCATTAATCCATAAAAGTGGTGGAGGTACTGGATTCAGTTTTTCCAGATTACGTGAAGCGGATGCTCGTGTAAGAAGTACAAACGGTGTTTCCAGCGGACCGATCTCGTTCCTGAAAGTATTTAATTCTGCAACTGATGCAGTTAAACAGGGTGGAACACGTCGTGGTGCAAATATGGCTATCCTGAATGTTGATCATCCACAAATCCTGGAATTCATAACCTGCAAAGAGAATACACAGGAACTTACAAACTTCAATCTTAGTGTGGGAATTACGGAAAAATTTATGAAAGCTGTTTATGAAGATAGTGAATATGAATTGATCTCACCACACACAAAAAAGGTTGTTAAGAAATTAAAAGCACGTGATGTTTTTGATCTTATCGTTAAAATGGCACATCAGAATGGTGAGCCTGGTATCATCTTTTTGGATAGAATAAATAAACATAATCCTACTCCGCATATTGGTGAGATCGAATCAACTAATCCTTGCGGAGAGCAACCTCTTCTTCCAAACGAAGCTTGTAATCTGGGCTCTATGAATTTAGCCGGAATGATCAAAAATAATAAAATCGATTGGGAAATATTGAAAAAAACAACTCGAGATGCGGTTGATTTCTTAGATAATGTTATTGATATGTCAAAATTTCCACTTCCAGAGATTGATGAAATGGTGAAATCTAACAGAAAGATCGGGCTTGGCGTGATGGGTTGGGCAGATCTGCTTTTCCTACTGAAAATTCCATATAATAGTGATGAAGCTATTAAGTTTGCAGAGCAAGTTATGGAATTTGTAGATTACCATTCTAAGGTCAGGTCAATTGAACTGGCTAAGGAAAAAGGTGCCTTCAAAAATTTCAAAGGTAGTGTTTATGAAACAAAGAAATTAATCCGTGAAGATCTGAAATTAAATTGGAAAGAACTTAATGAAATAATTGCAAAAAAAGGCATTAGGAATGCAACAACAACAACTATTGCCCCTACAGGGACAATAAGCATGATCTGTAATACTTCCGGTGGTGTTGAACCTCAATTTTCTTTGGTTTATGTGAAGAACGTGATGGACGGAAATAAACTTTTATATGTAAATCCCCATTTTGAAAAAGCAATTAAAAATGCCGGAATTTATTCTGAAGATTTAATGGCAAAAGTTGCGGATGAAGGAAGTGTGGCACATATAGACGAAATTCCGGTAGAAATAAAAAATATCTTTGTTACTTCTCATGACATTTCACCTAAATGGCATGTTCGTATGCAAGGTGCTTTCCAGAAATATGTTGATAACGCTGTTTCTAAAACTATAAACTTTACTAAAGAAGCCACAAAAGAAGAGATAAAAATGGCTTATGAGCTTGCTTATGAATCTGGTTGTAAGGGCGTTACTGTCTATCGTGACGGCAGCCGTGAAAATCAAGTTTTAAATGTTGGCAAAGAAATTAAAGAAACTAAAACAAATGGTAATAGAGTTGCTCCCCGTGAACGTCCGGGAATAACTACCGGTATGACCCAGAAAATTGAAACCGGCTGTGGTCATCTATATATTACCATCAATTCAGACGAAAAAGGAGCCTGTGAAATATTTACTCAGATGGGAAAAGTTGGAGGTTGTGCCTCTGCTCAATTGGAAGCTATTGCCAGGCTTACTTCTCTTCTGCTTCGTTCCAATGTAAAAGTTAGTTCTATTGCACGTCAACTGAAGGGAATTCGCTGTCCTTCTCCTATGTGGAATAATGGAGAAATAGTTACTTCCTGTGCAGATAGTATTGCTAAAGCGTTAGAAGTATTTCTTGAACTTGAAAAAGATTCACATGAGAACATAAAAAAAATAAATAAAAAAACTTCGAAAAAACCAAAAAGAAAATCTACATCTGCCATGAGAATTTGTCCTGATTGCGGTAGTACTGTGGAACATTCCGAAGGTTGTTTAAAATGTAATTCTTGCGGTTGGTCTAAATGTTAAGATCAATTTTATTATAAGAAATTAGAAAAAGTGAAAAAATGGGTAGGCAAATTTGCCTACCCATTTTTATTTTGGTTAGAGGGAAAAATGAAAAAATTAATTATTAGTCTAATAGTTTTTGCAATAGCTCTTTCACTAACTGCATCTGTTCGAGTTGTTACATATAATGCATTAAATTTTGGTGCGAATGATGAAGATAGACTCCCCTTTTTTGAAACAATTCTAAATGAGATAGATGCAGATATATACATATTTCAGGAGATCGAAGATGAAGTGGGTGGAGAACTCTTATTATCTATTATTAATTCCGGTACTACCGATTTTTCCGGATCGGTATATCTAGATGGTCCGGATACAAATAATTTTTTAATTTATCGAAATTCATTAATTACTTTTGCATCTCAGGATACTATAGCTACAGATCTAAGAGATATATCAGAATTTGAATTGATCATTGATGGGAATTTAATCCGTTTTTATAGTTGTCATTTAAAGGCAAGTACGGGTTATGAAAATGAGCGTTTAGAAGAAGTTTCAAAATTGCGGAACCACTTGAGTCAGTTAAATGAAGGATCAGAATTTATTATTGTTGGCGATATGAATTTCTATACAAGTTCAGAACCCGGATATCAGAAATTTATTGCTGATGAGGGCAATAATATTGGTAGAGCCGAAGATCTATCTGATCAGGTTGGAGAATGGCACAATAATATAGACTTTGTTGGTGTACATACTCAATCTACGCGTACAAATCAATTTGGCGGTGGAGCCAGTGGCGGTTTGGATGATAGATTTGATTTTATCTTTTCTTCCTATCAATTGAATAATGGAGTTGGAATAGAATATATTGATGAAACAATTACTTCATTTGGAAATGATGGCGAACATTTCAATATGTCAATAAATGATGGAACAAATTCTGTTGTTTCACCAGAAGTTGCAGATGCTCTATATTATGCCTCAGATCATCTACCGGTTTTCGCTGATTTCAATACTATCACTTCTTCTGAACCTATGATAGTCGTTAGAATTCCAAATATTGAAGAGGAATGGCAGCAGGGAACAGAACACATTATAGAGTGGGTGAGTTCTAGTTTTAACAATAACGTAAAGATCGAACTGCAAAATGAAACTTCTGAAGAACGAGAAGTGCTTGCCGCATCTACAGAGAATGATGGTGAATGGACTTGGAATATTCCATTAGAACAACTTTTAGGGGATTATAAAATTATGATCTCTGATGCTGTTGATGGTGATCCCATTGATGAGAGTAATAACCCATTTCATATTATTGAGCCAACTACAAATTATACAATATATGAAATACAATATTCTATAGCAGGTCCATCCCCTCTTGAGGGTGTACAAGTTATTACATATGGTATTGTAACTGCTGTTGGTGATTATGGCTTTTTTCTGCAGGATGGAGCTGGAGCTTGGAATGGGATATTTGTTTATGAATATGGTACTACGATTAGTCAGGGTGATGAGATTGATATTACTGCTACAGTAGCAGAATATTATGACAAAACAGAATTAACTGATATTGAGGAATATATTGTTCTCACAAGTGGGAATCTTCTTCCCGAAGCTATTTCTTTGTCCACGATAGATGTAAATCAGGAAGATTATGAGGGTGTGCTTGTTCAGGTTGAAAATGCCGAATGTACTGATTATGACGCTGGATACGGTGAATGGCTGGTTAATGATGGATCGGGTGAAATAATGATAAATGATCTGATATATGCTTTTGTTCCTGAAATTGGAGAATTCTACGATATTATTGGTGTTGTTGATTACTCTTATGGTTCATTTAAAATTGAACCACGCTACTTGAGTGACATAAGCATTTCCTCGTCAGTTCAGGAAGGTATTGTAAATATTGATTTTGATTTATATAATTATCCAAATCCTTTTAATCCTACTACTACGATTTCTTTTAATCTAACCACGGAATACACGGAGAACACAAAGTTGGTAATTTATAATTTAAAAGGGCAGAAGATAAAGTCGTTCCCAATTAACCAATTTACTAATTCACCAGTTCACCAAGTTGTTTGGAATGGAACTGACTCCAATGATCAACCTGTTTCATCAGGAATATATTTTTATAAATTAATATCAGGAGATATTAAGCAAACTAAGAAAATGTTACTTCTCAAATAATTTTGAGTCGTAAAGAAACATGACGACGACTTGAGCAAATTGTAATACTTTGTGATCGTATCGACTCGTCATTCTTTACGAGTCGAAACCTAACTCAGTTTCTACGAACAAATTTTCCATAACCGGGTTTTTGTAAAATACCTTTTTTAGAATCATATACGATCTTTCCTCGAACTATTGTTTTATCTATTGAACAGGAAAATTCTGTATTATTAAATGGTGAATATTTTCCTTTTGAATGCAATTTATTTTCATCGACAAAATAGGGATTATTCAAATCAATTATTGTAAAATCTGCATCAGTTCCAATTTGCAAACTTCCCTTTTCAGGGAACAATCCATAACGTTTTGCTGCATTTTCTGAAGTTAATTTTATCATCTTTTTTAGAGTTACTTTTTCTTTAAGATAGAATTCAGAGAAAAGGTATGGAATCATTAATTCTGTCCCCGGTATTCCATTATAAACTTGTGAAAAATCAGTTTGATTTTTTCCTGTTTTATAATCACATCCGGCATGATCAGTCGTGACAAAATCAAGTGATCCTGTTCTCAGACATTTTCTCAAGAAATCTCTGTCCTCATCGAATTTTACAGGTGGTGCTGTTTTAAGTCTTCCTTTTAAAATTGGAAGATCTTTAGATGTAAATTGCAGATAATGAGGGCAGGATTCGAAGGATACTTCGAATTGCTTTTTGCTTTCCAAGATCAGTTCCGCGGCTTCTTTGCTGCTGATATGAACAAAGTGGACTTTGTTCTTTTTGCCGAGAGATGAGATGATTTTTTTAACTGCTTCCACCTCAGCTTTTACGGGTCTGGTTTTCACATAATTTTCCGGTAATTTCATTTGTTTATCTGTTAATTTGTGAATAGAATTCCTGATAATATTCTCATCTTCGGCATGAAAAGCAAAAAGGATTTCTGGAAATTGTTTGAAAACATTTTCGATATCTTTGTAGGAAAGAGCTACAAATGTTTTCATACCCGAAATTGTATAAATTTTAAACCCTACAACTCCGGCATCCCAGAGTTCTCGGATCATTTCATAATCTAATGGTAGATCATTTTTTCTAATTCCACCCCAAAGAGCAAAATCTATAACAGCTTTAGGTTCGATAACGATCAATTTTTTGTTTAAGTTTACAAGATTTGTTACGGCAGGGATGGAAGTGCATGGCATATCAATAATGGTAGTTATTCCTCCGCAGGCTGCGGCTGTTGTGCCGGAAGTAAAATCTTCACGATCAGTAAATCCCGGATCATTGAAATGCACATGAGCATCAATACAACCAGGTATAAGTAATTTTCCATGGAGATCGATAACTTTAACCCCTTTTTCTGGTTTTATATTATTACCAATTTGTATGATCTTCTCGTTAAAAGATACATCAGATATATGTGTCTTTTCTCCATCTAAGATAAATGCATTCTTTAAAATTATCATCTTAACCTCAAA
>JAYEKK010000216.1:0-9751 GCA_034660955.1 Candidatus Cloacimonadota bacterium
ATAAGTAATAACCATTTTAACGGTTATTACTTATTTTTGTCTCATTAACCACCAACTTAAGTTGGTGGTTAATAAGAAGATAGTAAATATTAACCGATTCATCGGTTTCCAAATATTTGATGTATTTTCCAACATATTTCTAATCACAACCTTTTTTGAGTGGACTCATAATTAAAAACTCAATAACAACAGATATGAGTCATTTGATATTATAACGACCTTTGCAAAATTGCAAAAGTGTACTGTTAATCACAATAAATAACAACCGTGGATAAATATGTTTTTAATTAAATTTTATCTTTCAATTTTTCTATTCGTTCTAAATTCTGTTGAGCAACCTCAAATTCCGGATTGTCCTTAATACACTTTTTAAGCAGTTTTTCAGCTTCTTTGAATTTTTTTTCATCAATTAGAATTGAAGCAAGATTATTTAGAGTTTTAGGTTCTTTTGGAGCTTCCTGCAATATTTCATAATATAGCTTTGTAGCAATACCAAGATCTCCATTTGAATGCTGAATAAATGCATAATTATATTTTGCTTCCACAAATGCGGGATCCAAGATCATTGCCTGCAAGAAATGATGCTCAGCCTTTTTTTGGTTTTTAGTAAATGTGAAATACAATCCCCAGTAATATTCAAAGTCGGAAGATGTGAAATAGATACTGGAATATTTGGTTAAAAGTTCGTAAGCTTTTCCTGTTTCATTTTTGGAGAGCAGAACTGCAACTTGTTGTATTGCTTCATTTTCGCTGTTAAATAATTCAGGTTTCCCAATAATTATTGATTGAATTTTCCAGTTATCATGAATCAAATGCAAATTAATTGTTAGATCGTATTTATTATTTATATCAAAATATACAAGTGCCTGATCCTTTTCTTTTGTTAAAGCTGAAGAAATCAAATCAAAACCGCTGATCTTTTTAATAACTTTATTTGATGCGATTATGGCTATAAATTTATCTTCCAGATCATGTGATTTCCAATACTCATTATTACTCATAAATGAAACTACTTTCTCCCATTCATTTGTGTAAAGATTCTGTATGAAATCCAGAGCAATATTTTCATATGTTTTTGGGGTAGAATATACTTTAAGATCATCAAGCGATAATCTTTCTTTCAAATAAGTTAGCGGAACAATAGGATTAATCTTAAATTGATTTAAGAATTCTTCTATTTTCTTCTTACCTTCGCTTGTTTCTGCCATTGTAATAGGAATCTGATCATTGAATATTTTTTGTGGCTTGGTTATCCATAATGCCATCTGTTTTTTAAGCAGATCAACATATTCCATTTGTGAATCTGATTTTGCTTTCAACTGCATAATTTTCGAACTTTGCAAATGATATTCGCATTCACTTGGACATTGTTCATCAACTCTTAAGATATTACAATCTTCCCAGCAAATATCGAATCCTTTTCTCATGCAGAATCTTGTACCGGTTTTTGTTTTACATATCTTGCATTTTTTCTTTTTGAAGATTTTCATTAATTATCACCACTTTAATTTGTTTTTCAATTTTTCTGCTTCTTCTTTTGCTTTATTTTCAAGTTCTTTTTGCTTTTTATCCGCTTCTGCTCTCACTTTATCTTCTATCTTTTTCTTTTCACGCTTAATTTTATCTTCCAGTTCTTTACGTTTTTGTTCTATCTCTTTCTTTTGTTCATCAACCTTACTAGATATTTTATCTATTTCGTTTTGGATATCCTTTTCACGTTCAGCTATGATACCATCGAGTTCTTGCTTATACTTGTTTAGTTCTTTGTTTATCCTCTTCTTTAGTTCTATCTTAGCTCTTTCAACTTCTTCTGAGAGTATTTTCTTTAGCTGTTTAACGATAAGGTTATCAAGATTACTATCAATTTTGAACTTAAAGCCATCTTCGGTTTGTTTCACGTTTGCATCAAAAGTTATCTTGTGAATAGCCTGAGTAATAGAGCGGGAGATCCTTACTAACCGTTCATTCATTTCTGGTTGAGAAGAATAATCGAATTTTACATTATTTATTTCAAAATAGATATCAGAAATAATTGTACCATTCACAATATCAATTTCAGATATAAGTTTGCCATCACCTCTTTTCAATTTTGTAGGAAGAAGCTCAAAATTCGTCATCTTCATGTTTTTGATGGGCACTTCATCAATTTTAAGAACGATACTCTCATGTGATTTATCTGTTCGATAATCAAAAATTGCAGCAATATTTATTTTACCAACATTTTCCTGAACACCGGAAAGTTCGATATTCATCGATTTTTGCGTTTTCTTCTGGTCGTTAGAAATATCATGAACATAACCAGAAAGATGCACTCCATCATTTGTAACAGCAGAGATAGAAATCTCTTTTATCCATAATCCCGGTAAATGAGGCATTTTATCTTTTTTAGGAGCCTTTTTAGTCTTTGAAAGATCTCTTGCGGTATTTACATTTTCCAAAACCTTCATCAATCCATCTGCTATTCTGTCTCCAAAAAGCATTGCAGCGATATTTCCAACTGAAATATCCGGAAGTTTTGCCAAAGCAAGTGCTTTTTCATAATCATGCTTGATCCAGGCAGGAATATCGTTTTTCAATTTCTTCATCGTCTTCAAGTCTATTTCTATCTGTGTCTTATCTTTGAGCACATTTTTGTAAAGTGTCTCAGAACGATTATACACATCATTAGCAAGACGAAGATTCTTTTCAAGTGCCACAACTGTTTTAATCTCTTTAGGTTTAATTTTATGCACATCATGTTTAATTGAAGTATAATCATTTTCATAATTGTTATTCTTCAATCTTTCATCCCAGTGATCATAGCGAGTTTCAACAAGTTTCTTTAGGGAATCGGCTTTTGCAGGAGTTTTAAGATCTAAGATCGCCATCAGCGAATCTACATCAACTTTCTGATCTATAAATCCAGGATCAAAAATTGGTATTTGTGATTTTTCTCTTTCTAGGTTTTCCTGAACAGCTGCCATCAATTTTGCTTCAATATCTTTTTCCAATTGTGATTTTTCACGTTTTTTCTTTGGTGGTAATTTACCATCGGTTTCTCTTTTTGTCTCAAAGAGCATTCCATCTAACTGCATTTTCTCAATGATAACTTTGCCTGCCAATAATGGCTTAAATGCAAGTTCAAATTCGCAATTTCCGGTTTCAAAGAGGTTCTGCATTGTGTTTTTTCTGTTAGTGAATTGCAATCTATCCCACTTGATATGCACTGTGAATGGTTTAAGATATACCCCGTCTACTTCCACTTTAGCTCCGGCAATTGCAGAGCCAGATTTTTCTATTATCGATTTTGCAATCTGGTTTCTGAATATAACTACTCCGGCTGCAACCAAAATTGGTATCAATATGATAATTAAGATAACAAACAATATTTTTTTCCCTGATTTCCTTTTCATTTTATATCTCCTTAAATCATTTCAGGTGACGGTGGCATATTTCTTTTGAATTCCGAATTTTGTATCATTCTTTCAACTTTTTCTATTCTTTTTTTGGAAAAGGTTGAGATCAATTCTTTTTTATCTTTCTTCATATCAAGCATTTGGTATAAAATTTCATCAAGTTCAACATAAGTAATTCCCATTTCATCTTCGTCGGTCTGCCCTTCCCAAAGATCTGCTGTAGGTTTTTTTGTGATCACGCTTTGCGGTAAACATAATATTTTAGCCATTTTGTAAATTTCTGTTTTATAAAGATGTCCGATCGGTTCAAAGGCGCAGGCACTATCACCATATTGAGTACAGTATCCGACCATTAATTCCGAAAGGTTTCCAGTTCCAGCTACCAATGCATCATATTTAGCAGAGAGATCATAAAGCACACACATTCTCTCCCTGGCTATTCGGTTCCCTTTCCGTAAAATATCTGCATCAATTGCATATTTACCAAAATAGGAATCAACCATTGGAGAAATATCAATTACTTCATGCTTTATACCCAATACTTCAGCCACTTCGATTGCATCATTCAAGCTATCAGGATGACTCTTATGATATGGAAGCATAACACCGAAGACATTATTAGATCCAACAGCTTTAACGCATAAAGCTGCAGTAACAGATGAATCGATACCACCTGATAAACCAATTATCAATTTGGAAAACCCGGCAGATGCTAGTTGTTTTTTTATGAATTTCACAATTAATTCAACTTGCTCATTAAGATCGATCACACGCATCTTTTTACTCCTTAAATATACATTAACTATGGGTCATGCAAAACGGAAAATGGATGTCTTTCTGAGGATGAACTTACAAAGGCATTTAACGAAGAATCTTATTAAAAGCAGAGATCCTTCGTATGAAAAGCAAGTTGAATTCCTCAGGATGACAAAAACACTCTATCATGCAGAACTCAAATTATTTAATATTAATTTGCAAATAAGTTTTTAAACTTATCGAGGTCAAGCAAATTATTCCATTAATTAATCACAATTTTCGTGTGGAAAGCCCTTTCTAAAAACTGCTTGACATTAGATTATTCCTTTAAATCTTCGAATCAATTATTAATAATATTTAAATAAAATAAAGGAGTTTGGATAATGAATTTAAGTGAAATGAAGTCGAAACACAAATTATTAAAAGACTACTCTTACAAATTAGGAGAAATTGAGAAAGGCTACACGAACAGAACATTGCATGTGAATTTGAGCAATAATGAGATCAAGGAAAAACCAGTTACTCAAACTATGAAAGATAAGTTCGTCGGTGGAAAGGGATTTGGTTTAAGATTACTTTGGGATGCTACTAAGCCTGATACAAAATGGGATGATCCTGAAAATGAAATCATCATTTCTCCCGGACCGATAGGTGGTATTACTCAATATGCCGGAGCCGGCAAATCACTTGTTGTTTCACTTTCTCCATTAACTGATCTTGTTATTGATAGTAATGTTGGAGGTTATTTTGGACCATTTCTTAAATTTGCCGGATTTGATGCTTTGGAGATTCAAGGTAAAGCTGAGAAAGATGTTATTGTAATTATTGATGGAAAAGCAGGAATAATCAAAATTGAAGAAGCACCTGAAGAAGCTGTTGATAGTCACATTCTTGCCGAGCAGCTTACAGATATGTATGCAGTTAGTGAAAATAAAAAAAATCTTGTTTCTGTAGTTTCTGCCGGAGTGGCAGCCGAAAACAGTTATATTGGTGTTCTTAACTTTAGCTTCTATGATAAGAAAAGACAGAAAGTTCGCCTTAAACAAGCTGGTCGTGGTGGAATCGGATCTGTTCTCAGAAATAAGAAGATCAAAGCTATTGTTGCAATTGCCGAAAGCATCAAACCGGATGCAAATCATGTTGTTGATATGGAAGCAATTAAAGAATGCGGTGCCAGATTCAATAAAGAAATGCGTGAACTGGATGATGATCAATGCCGCATGAGAAAAGAAGGTACGGCACACTTGGTTGAGATCATGGATGATTATGATCTGCTTCCCACAGAAAACTTTAGATTCGGCTCACACAAAGATATTATGAATATTCATTCCAGTGTTTGGCGTTCCAAATTTACTCAAGGTGTTTTTGATGGATGTTGGATCGGCTGTACAATGGCTTGTGCTAAAGCTGTGGATGGCTTCGAACTTAAAACCGGACCTTATAAAGGCGACAAAGTAATTGTTGATGGACCAGAATATGAAACAGTTGGCGGTGTTGGATCTAACTGCGGAATTTTTGATGCTGATCATATTATCGAAGCAAATTTCTACTGCGATACTTATGGAATTGATACAATTTCATTTGGTACGCTTACAGCATTTTTGATGGAATGTTATGAAGCCGGAATCATTAACAAAAAAATTACCGGAGGTTTGGAATTAACTTTCGGTAACGCAGGTGCAGCAATCGAACTCATGCATCAAATGGCTCGTGGTGAAGGGTTTGGTGTGATCGCCGGAAAAGGTATTCGCCAAATGAAACAATATTTTGCCGATAATTATAATGCAGACATCAACTTCTTAAATGATATTGGAATGGAAAATAAAGGATTGGAATATTCTCAGTATGTTTCTAAAGAATCTCTTGCTCAACAAGGCGGCTATGCCATGACCAATAAAGGTCCTCAACATGATGAAGCCTGGCTCATCTTCATGGATATGGTAAATAAGCAGATTCCTACTTTTGAGGATAAAGCAGAAGCACTCCATTACTTCCCGATGTTCAGAACCTGGTTTGGCTTGATGGGTCTGTGTAAACTTCCATGGAATGATGTGGAACCAATTGGCAATGCCGAAACTGATGAACCTGCAAAAGTACCTGAACATGTTGAGAATTATATAACTATCTTCAATGCTGTTACAGGATTAAACATTGATAAAGAAGAAATGATACGTCAATCTGAACGTGTTTATAACTTCCAGAGAACTTTCAATATCAGACGTGGTTACGGACTTAGAAAACATGATGCTCAACCTTATCGTGCAGCAGGACCTGTTACGAACGTAGAATATGAATCACGTTCCGAAAGATATGATGGGCAATTGAAAGATATTCTTAATGTAAATCCTGATGGAAAATCAACTGAAGAGAAAGTTGCGATCTTACGTGAATATAAAGAAGGTCAATATGAAAAACTTCTGGATTCTGTTTATAAGCGACGAGGTTGGACTAAGAAAGGTGTTCCAACTATTGCTCATTTGAAGAATATTGGAATGGATTTACCAGAAGTTCTGGAAATCGTTGAATCGTTACAATAATTGAATGTAAATAATCGAAAGGGGTTAATAGCCCCTTTCTTTGTATTATGAATAAAAAAGAATTTTTCTCAGCACACGATCCAAAGATAGTTTCAACTTTACAGAAAGCAATAATTGGAATTGCCGGAGCGGGTGGATTGGGATCCAATATTGCCGTTTCTCTCGCCAGAGCAGGAATTGGTAAATTGATACTAGCAGACTTAGATAAAATAGAACCTTCCAACCTGAACAGACAGCAATTCTTTACAGATCAGATAGGAATGCCTAAAGTTATCGCACTATTGGAGAACCTGAATAAAATAAGTCCATTTACCAAATATCAGGTGCATGTGATCAAACTGAATGAAGAGAATATTCCTTTCATCTATAAAGATGTGGATATCATGGTGGAAGCTTTTGATAAAGCGGAAATGAAAACAATGCTGATAGAAACCTGGCTTACAAATTTTCCTGATAAACCCATCATTGCAGCTTCCGGATTGGCAGGCTGGGGAAAGAATGAACTTCTTCATTCACGGAAGATTGATAATCTCTATATTTGTGGAGATGAGAAAACAGATCTGCAAACCGGTATCTCCCCTATGGCTCCTCGCGTAGGGATCGTAGCTAACATGCAGGCAAACATTGTTCTGGAAATACTGCTGAAAGCATTATGAAACGATAACACAGTGCCACAAAGGCACAGAGAACACAAAGATAAATTGTAATTTAAAAAGGAATAACAATATGATTATGAAAAAAATAACTGTAAATGATAATATAATCGATTGGGAAGAAAATATGACAATAATCAGAATTCTAAAAATCATGAATTATACATTTAGGATGCTGGTGGTCAAAGTAGATGGCAAACTAATTAAGAAAAATGAATACGAATCTACAATTGTTTCTCCCGATGTTGACGTGAAAGTTATTCATCTTATTAGTGGAGGATAAAATATTTTTTATTTACATAGAATTATATATAGTATTTTTTTGACATAGAGGTTTATTAATGAAAGTATTAATAATAGTTATATGTTGTTTTCTGTTATTTTCTTGTTCAGAGCACAAACTAGTTAAAGATTTTGAGAAACAGGAAATTCCTGAATCTGCTGCTGGTCTAGAAGAATTCAAGATCGGCGATGATGAAGAAGATTATATAGAAAAACAAAAAAATGCTAATGCGAGACTTGTTTATGCAGATAATCTTATAAAACTTGGTGATTATCAGTTGGGACTTAGGATTTACCTGGAAGTTTACAATGATGTTAAATACAGAGATGACCAAAGAGATGATGCAATCTTTAAATTAGGCAAGACATATGAAAGTGTCTTGTATGAGCAGGCAGATCTCGATAAAGCAATTTATTATTATGATTTATTAATAAGTGAATTCCCTCTATCAAATCTTAGATTAGAGGCTTATCAAAGAAGAGAATCATTGAGATTGCAGATAGAAGAAAAAGAAATTTATGAAAGAAACAATAATACAGAATAGAGGATAATTTATGTTTAAAATAAATGAATATTTTGAAGGAAAAGTGAAATCTATAGCTTTTAAAGATACAAAAAGTGAAGCAACAATTGGCGTTATGGCAAAAGGTGAATATGAATTTGGAACTTCTAAAAACGAAGTTATGACCGTTATCAGTGGAAAATTAATTGTAAAATTACCGGATTGTGATTGTTGGAAAGAGTATGAGAAATATGATTCATTCACAATAAATGCTAACAAGAAGTTTCATGTAAAAACAGAAGGTGATGTCACATATATTTGCCGTTATTATAATGACTCAGATTGTGGATGTGGTTGTAATTGCAGTTAAAAATACATTCATGAAAAAAAAACTAGTTCTACTCTTTACTTTCATAATTGTAATATTCTGTTTTTTTAACTTATTTTCTGCTGAAAAACCCGATCTTGAAATATTTGAGGGAAAACTTAAAAATATGGGTGGTGAATGGTTTATCATCTCTGATGGAGATTTCTTCCAATTAAATTTAGCTTCCGGGGAATTCTTAAAAGAAAATAATATCATACTTACATCTAAAGAACAATTCAAAGCTGAAGGTGTAATTATTGAAGAAGTGATCAATGTTTACCGCATTCATGCAAATGATTCAATAGTCGAATTGAGAGATGATACTGGTAATCCATTGTGGCAGGAGAAAAAGCAACTTGGACATTATGTTGTAAATTCTAAAAAGTGTATCGGATGTCAATTATGTGTGAGTGCCTGCCCCACCGATGCTATTTCAATGGTTCACGGACGCGCGATAATCGATGCTGATAAATGTATCGACTGTGCAATTTGTGAAATTGGTAATGGAGACTATAAAGGCTGCCCTACTGGCGCAATAAAGAAACAGGAATAATTCACTATTATTTAATTAATTCAAATTTCTAATATTTTATGGAGGTAATTTTTGGATTGTCCGGTTTGCAAAAATGAACCTATGATCGTATTGGAACTTAATGAAGTTGAAATAGATTATTGTTTAAGCTGCAAGGGTATCTGGTTAGATGCAGGAGAACTGGAATTACTTCTGGAAAGCAGTACGGAAACTATAGAATTTTTAAACTCTTTTACTATCGATGATCAAACAAAAGAAAAAAAGCTCAAATGCCCGATCTGTAATAAGAAAATGGAAAAGATCTTAGTTATTGGAAATAAAAAAGTACGCATAGATAAATGTAATGCAAATCACGGTATTTGGTTCGACTCAGGTGAATTGGAAAATATTCTTAAAATGGCAAGTTTAGGAAAAGATGATAAGGTTTTGGTTTTATTAAAAGATATGTTTGGACACAAAAAACTTTAATCGTATAGAATTATGAAAGCAAAAATTGGAAAAATAACATACACTTTTGAGAATTTGGATGTTGAGAATTATAATGTATACAATAACTTTTCCGAAAAGTTATTGTATACATTTTTTGTATAACTATAGGTTAGTTATGTACTCATTTTATGTTGACGTGGCGTACATATGTTATGGGTTATTTTAAAAATGGAGTTAGTATGAGAATGATAAAAGTACTTTCAATTTTTCTAATTGTGGTTTTAAGTCTTTCCACGA
>JAYEKK010000217.1:0-2200 GCA_034660955.1 Candidatus Cloacimonadota bacterium
GGTTCATCAGCTTTGCCTATTCAGATAGGCTTGGTCTTTGTTAGTTTCTAATTTAATAATAAATAAATATCGTATTTTATAATTATTATTTAAACCTAACCTGAGCGATAGCAATTTCAGTTATCAATTTTTCCGTTAGAATTGTATGAAGTATAGATTTATTGAGTTTTATTTCTGATTTCTCTACATATTTCATTTATTACTGCAATTATTTATTTCATTGTAGATAGATTTACAAGACTTTAGACAAAAAATCATAAATTGGACGTAGTTCTCCTATCTGATTATGATTATGTTAAATTTGCTCAAATGTGATTACTGCTAATAGTATGGAATGCAGAAAGATGCGAGTTTGCATCTTTCGTAAATTATTTTCAATTTTAGTTTTTCAAAATATGCTTTCGCTATCTTTAATATTGTATATCCTGAATGAGATACTATCTTTCCGGGAATATCAATAAACAGCCGTCTAAAGCTGTTAGGCTGACTGTTAGAATACAGAACATCAACTGAAATATTTCTTTGGAAATTTCTCATCACGGAGAAGGCAATTGTCATCAAATAGTAAAAAACTTGATTGCTTGAAAATGCTCGGAAAGGTAATTTCTCTTTTGTCATAAACTCTTTCAGATCTCGATTAACAAGCTCATCGGTTGCTCTGATATGGTGCAATTTTATGATATACTCTGCTGAAAAATAATCTTCATTTGTAAGATTTCGTAATCCTGAATCTATTTCCGGGTCAGTGCCGATGTTAGTGTATATCATACGATCTGAACGAGCAAAATCAAGTACCGGTTGTTCTATTATCGTTGGTACTTGCTGCACATAAACAGCACGTCGAAATTTATCCCAACTCTTTAATTTATTGCCGAATTCAATGTATTCCCATTGGTGTCTTCCATTATAGGTCTTACGGTTGTTTACAGGTAATTCACCAATATAGTCTTTGACGGAATCATACATTTTACCGACACATACAAAATGTACTTTCAAGATTTTTTCAAAATAAGTAAAATTTTCATCGCTCATAAACCCTGAATCCATCTTGATTATGATGGGAACGCTCTTACTGTAACATTTTCGTATCTTTTTTATGATCTTCTTCAGGGTAGTTTTGACATCATCACCGTGATTAGAATGACATTTACCGTCTCTGAAAATGGCATCGATAATCATTCCGTTCCAATAAACTTGAAAGGGCTGAAAACCTTTTACTCCTTTATAAGTTGGGTAACAGCCCTCTTTCTGTTTGGAATCATCATTATTCAAAACCATTGTATCTATCCCGATCTCTATCACTTCCGGTTGTTCTGAAATCAGATTATTGATAAATATATCTAACAACAGATTCCTGAAAATATTTATATGTCTCAATATATTTTTAAACTTGCCTGTCATTCTTTTGATTTGATGAGATGTAGATAGGTCATCTGTACTTAGATTTAGTAGCTCGCCATAAGCTTCGTCTTTTTTGAGCTCATCAAAGTAGGTTAAATTAAATTTTGTTCCATCGAAAATGAATGAAAATAATTGTGTGAAATAATTTTCGACAGAAAGACCTTTAGTCGAATCTTTTAAATATTTGAACTTATGAGATAAACGTGATATAATACCAATATTTTCTATATATTCGTTGAGGAAAAACAATCCTCCGCGACTCGTTAACTTCTCATCTGTTGATTCTATTTTGCTTATTTTTGCTTTTTGGGGTTGACTTTTATTGCCATTTCTTTTTCTCATTCTTCGTCACCTTTTTGGTTTTTAATGTTCTTTACTTAAATCAACATTATTAAAACACTTAAAGGTGACAACCTATTTCCTATCGCTCAGGCTAGGTAAAAGATATTGGATAAAAGATTTAACCGAAATCGTTAAACTGATAAAATACAAAAACCAGAATTGTTTTAGTTAAAACTGAGAACCGGAAAAGTTACCAAACTCAATTTTGAAAAACAGGTAAGATATTTAAACGAAAGCGTTAAGCTGAAAAAGAATAAAGTCTCGAAATTGTTTTCTTTAAATGGAGATGTTGGAAAAATTATGAGTTTTAATCAAAATTTTATTGAAATTTAGAAGCGGAAGCATTAAGATAAGTAATTAACAAACCCAGAATTTATTGTTTTTTTTGTTAGAAAATTTAGCTGAAAAATTAATTGCTTTTAAATTAGAAATGGAATGCTGAAGAATTGCTTTTCTG
>JAYEKK010000218.1:0-5036 GCA_034660955.1 Candidatus Cloacimonadota bacterium
AAAGGAATGGTGGTACCAAAAAAATGACGAAGAAAAAAACAGAAAAGAAACAAAATGAGAAGAAGCAAAAAAAAGTTCTTACACTTGAAGAAAAATATCTAAATCTTTTGGCAGAAAATGCCGACTTGAAAGATAAGTGGGTGCGTAATGCTGCTGAATTTGAGAACTTCCGACGTAGAACAATTTCAGAGAAATCTGATTGGATAAAGAATGCTACAGAAAGGATCGTGTTGGAACTCTGTGATGTACTCGATAATTTCGAACGTGCAATGCATCCTGAAGTAGAGAAAAATCGTGAAGTTTATGAAAAAGGAATAGAACTTATATACCAGCAACTGGATGGAGTTCTAAAAAAAGAAGGTGTGGAAAAAATCGAGGCTATGGGAGAGGAATTCGATCCGCAATTCCACGAAGCTCTTGCTCACATCCCTTCCGAATTAGAAGACAATAAGATCGCGGCTGTGATCCAAAATGGCTACATAATGAATTCAAAGGTTATAAGACCTGCACGCGTAGCGGTTTCCAATGGAGAAAAGCCGGAACAGACAAAAACTAAAAAAGAAAAGAAAAAAAAGAATAAGGTATAATGGAGGATATTATGGGTAAGATCATAGGTATTGACCTTGGAACAACAAACTCTTGCGTTAGTGTAATGGAGGGCGGAAAGCCAACTGTTATTCAAAATGCAGAAGGTACAAGAACTACACCATCTGTAGTTGCTTTTACCAAAGATAAACAAAGATTAGTAGGACAGTTGGCAAAACGTCAGGCTGTTACAAATCCGAAGAATACGGTTTCTTCAATTAAAAGATTTATGGGAAGACAACTGAATGAAGTCGGCTCTGAAATTCAAAACGTTAACTATCAGATCAAAGGTGGAAAATTCGGTGAAGCTACAGTCCACGTTGATGTAGAAAATAAAGATTTCACACCGCAGGAAATTTCTGCCATGATCCTAACTAAAATGAAGGAGACCGCGGAAGCTCATCTCGGAACAGAAATTAAAGAAGCTGTGATCACAGTTCCAGCTTATTTTAATGATGCTCAAAGACAAGCTACTAAAGATGCAGGTAAAATTGCCGGTCTCGATGTAAAAAGAATAATCAATGAACCAACTGCTGCAGCTCTTGCTTACGGTCTCGAAAGTAAAAAAGAAGAAAAAGTAGCTGTTTATGACCTTGGTGGTGGAACATTTGATATTTCCATTTTGGAAGTTGCTGAAGGTGTTGTAGAGGTACTTTCTACAAACGGTGATACTCATCTCGGTGGAGATGATTTCGATAAGAAGATCATGGATTGGATCTTAGATGAATTCAAAAAGCAGGAAGGTGTAGATATTTCCGGTGATGCAATGGCTCTGCAAAGAATCAAAGAAGCTGCAGAAAAAGCTAAGATAGAACTTTCCGGTACTCAAACAACTAACATTAATCTGCCGTTTATTACAGCAGATGCTTCCGGACCAAAACATCTTAATCTGGATCTCTCCCGTTCACAATTCAATAAAATGGTAGGTGATCTTATTGCACGTTCTATCGATCCCTGCAAAATTGCCGTGAAAGATGCAAAACTTAAGGTAAGCGATATTGATGAAATATTGGTTGTGGGTGGAAGTACAAGAGTTCCTGCAGTTATCGAAGCTGTAGAAAAATACTTCGGTAAAAAAGCAAATAAAAGCGTGAATCCTGATGAAGTAGTTGCAATTGGTGCTGCAATTCAAGGTGGAATTTTGGCAGGTGATGAAAACCTGAACGATATTCTTCTTCTTGATGTAACTCCTCTTTCATTGGGTATCGAAACTCTGGGTGGTGTGATGACTTCTCTTATAGAAAGAAATACAACTATTCCAACCAAGAAGAGCCAGGTATTTTCAACCGCTGCAGATAACCAGCCGGCAGTTTCTATTGTTGTACTTCAAGGAGAACGTTCAATGGCAAATGACAATAGAAGACTTGGTAATTTTGAACTTACCGGTATTCCTGCTGCACCACGTGGAATTCCACAAATTGAAGTAACATTCGATATCGATGCAAATGGAATTCTACATGTTCATGCCAAAGATAAAGGCACCGGACAAGAACAGTCTATTAAAATAGAAAGAACCGGTTCTTTGGATGAGAGTGAAATTGACAGAATGGTTAAAGATGCTGAAGCTCATGCTGATGAAGATAAAAAATCAAAAGAGTCTATCCATGCTCGTAACGAGCTCGATACGCTTATCTTCTCAACAGAGAAAAGTATGGAAGAACACGGTGATAAACTTAAAGATGAAGAAAAGAAGCCTATCGAAGAAGCTATTAAAGAAGCTAAAGAGAAACTTGAAGAACTCAATAAACAATCAGCTTCCAAAGAAGAATATGAAGCCGTTCGTGATGACCTTGCCAAGAAAGCTCAAAAAATTGGTGAGATAATTTACGCAGAAATGCAAAAAGAACAGCAAGCTCAAGGTGGACCAGATATGGGAAATGCAGATTTTGATCCAAGTAAAATGGGTGGACAACAACAAGAGAAAAAAGAAGACGACCCGGTAGACGCTGACTTTGAAGTTGTTGATGAAGAAGAAAAATAATTCAGCACTTTTAGTGTTAAGATAAGATTTAGCCTTGTGAAGCATTGCCTTCACAAGGTTGAATTGTAATTTCTGCTCATTATAATGTTTTGTCTTCCTGCTTGCCACGTCGGAGATAGCAGAGACGGGACGATTCTTACTCGTTGCTCTAAGGAAGGATCTCTTTTTTAAACAAAGATTCTTCGTAGGATATAAGTAAGTTCATCCTCAGAATGACAATAATGTATTCATTATGCAGAATCAATATAGCTAAATTGTAAAAAGGAGAATGATGGCTAAAAGAGATTACTATGAAGTTCTGGGATTAGATAAAAACGCCAACGCATCTGAGATAAAGAGAGCATATCGCAAACTGGCAATGAAATTTCATCCCGATAAAAACAACAACGATAAAGCAGCTGAAGAAAAGTTCAAAGAAGCATCAGAAGCCTATGAAGTTCTCAGCGATGATAATAAAAAACAGAGATACGATCAATTTGGTCATGCCGGAATGGAAGGTGCTTTCGGTGGTGGCGGCTTCGGTTGGGATAATTTTACTCATGCCTCAGATTTTTCTGATATTTTTGGAAGCGGCGGACTTGGCAGCATTTTTGAAGGATTGTTCGGTGCCGGTTTCGGTGGTGGAAGAGGTCGCAGAAGAAGCAATCAAGGTGAAGATCTGCAGATATCACTTTCTCTCACATTAGAAGAAATAGCCAAAGGTATCAGTAAAAAAATAAAGATCAATGTACAGGATACTTGCGACACATGTAACGGTTCCGGCTCTCAAGATGGATCTGTAGAAACTTGTACTCAGTGTCACGGATCGGGACAAGTACGTCAGCTAACTCGTTCTCTTTTTGGTCAAATGCAAACTATTGTAGAATGTCCTTCTTGTAGAGGAGAGGGAAAGATCATTAAAAATCGCTGCCCAAAATGTAGAGGTGAAGGACGAACTAAAAAGGCAAAAACGATCAGCATAAAAATTCCTGCAGGTGTTTCCGAAGGACAATATATCCGTCTTCGTGGACAGGGTAATATTGGAAAACGAGGTGGAGAACATGGAGATATCCTGGTTCATATCCAGGAAAGAGAACACAAAATTTTTGAACGTCAGGATGCCGATCTCATCTGTGAATTCCCGATTAGTTTTTCTCAAGCTGCAATGGGAACAGATATTCACGTTCCCACATTAACCGGAAAAGTTAAGATGAAAATTCCAGCTGGAACTCAAAGTGGTAAAGTGTTCCGCTTGCGTTCGCAAGGTCTTCCCCATGTGAATTCTTCTTATCATGGAGACCTGTTCATTAAAGTACATGTAATAACTCCAACCAGATTGAATTCAGAAGAAAAAGAACTTTTTGAAAAACTTTCTACATTCGATTCTGAAAAGAAATTGAATCCGGAGAAAAGCTTCTTTAGTAAATTAAAGAAATTCTTTGTTTAGAAGATAAATATTATTTAATTAAGCCTGCTGAGAAATTAGTAGGCTTTTTTTAACGGTCTATTCGTAAATAATCCTACAATCTTTTTCAATTGACAACAAACCACCAGCCAAATCTTATCCTGCAAAATTAAGGAGAGTTAAAGGAGAGTAGATGGACGGATTCTGGAGTAAGGTGATACCAATAATTATTATATTTTTTCTGGGATATTTTTTAAAGAAGATAAAATTATTTGCCAGCGGTACTGCAGATACACTTCTTAAAATTGTTTTCTATGTAACACTGCCGGCACTTACATTTCTCTCAGGTTCCACAGCAGAATTATCTCTACAATTTTTCTATCTTCCAATTATTGCAATTGCAGTTGTTCTTTTAATCTTTTCAGTTTCATTTCCTATAAGTAAGAAATTCAATCTGCCAAAAGCAACTCAAGGCACATTCTTAGTTGGAACACTTATCATGAATACCGGCTTTACTTTACCATTTGTTCTGGCAGCATATGGAAATCAAGGGCTGGCAATCTATACAATCTTCGATTTTGGCAATACCTTAATGATATTTACTTTTACCTATTATTTTGCCATAAAATTCGGTAAAAATAAAAAGAGTAAAATTCCAATAAAAAAATTCTTATTACTTCCTCCCATCTGGGGATTGATCCTGGGAATCATCTTCAATTTGCTGAAATTTGAGTTGCATCCTGCATCACTTAATTTGCTTGATATTGTTGGAAAACCAACTATCTTTCTCGTGATCCTGTCACTTGGGATTTACTTCAGTCCAAAAATTACAAATCTTGGAAAAATGCTTACTGTTTTTTCCATAAGAATCGGGCTCGGAATGATGTTAGGTTTATTGGCTGTGAACATATTCAATATCGAAGGCATCATGCGAACATTAATTGTGATTTTCTGCGGTGCTCCTGTTGGATATAACACACTTGTCTTCGCATCTTTAGAAGAGCTTGATAAAGAATTTGCTGCCAGTCTGGTTTCAATTTCGTTATTACTAGGAATCATCTACGTTCCATTATTGATCTATTTTTT
>JAYEKK010000218.1:5136-30106 GCA_034660955.1 Candidatus Cloacimonadota bacterium
AGAAGATCATTCTCAACAACTTAACCACTAAACTATTCCACCTTTTTCTAATTGACAATCACATTGCATTTTAGTTTTTGAAGTTATGAATTATAAAATATCAATTGATGATCAACAAATAGATCTGGAAATCCCGCATAATCCGGTTGAGATAATTAAACCCAAAAATGTAGCACTATTTGATCAGGAAAAACTGATTCGTGAATCATTGCAAAATCCAATTGATTCACCTGACCTGCAAACATTCTTACAAAATAAAGAAAACATTCTCATAATTGTCAACGATGGTTCCCGAAACACACCCACTCAAATTGTAATTTCTGCCATTAGAGATCAAATCAAAAATAAAAACTTCAAATTCATAGTCGCTCTTGGTACTCATCGTCAACCAACTAAAATCGAATTCGATAGGATTTTTGGGGAATTTTACAATGAATTCAAAGATAGAATTATCTGTCACGATTCACAAAATGATGAGATGACAAATTTAGGAATAACATCGCAGGGAACTCCGGTAAGAATAAATTCAGAAGTTACTAAAGCTGACGGTGTAATTGTGATAAGTTCGGTAGAACCTCATTATTTTGCAGGTTTTACAGGAGGAAGAAAAAGCTTTCTACCAGGTGTTGCAGCTTTTGAATCGATAGAAAAAAACCATTCCCTTGCTTTATTGGATGAAGCCGAAATATTAAAGTTAGAAGGTAATCCTGTTCATGAGGATATGAAAGAAGCTGCTAAGATGATAACTACAGAAACATTCTGCATTCTTACGGTTCTGGATAACAATGATAAAATATTTTATTCTACCAGTGGGAATATCCATTCCACTCTCAAAGAAGCATCAAAAAAAGTTATTGAGGTTTTCGCACCCGAAGTAAAAGAAAAAGCAGATATTGTCATTGCTATCAATCAACCACCTCTGAATAAAAATTTGTATCAATCTCAAAAGGGATTGGAGAACTGCAAATCTATCTTGAAAGAAAATGGAATATTCATCCTAGTTTCCAGATGCAAAGAAGACATTGGCAACAACACTTTTTATGAATTGATGGCAACTTGCAAATCACCCGACGAAGTTTTCCGTAAAGTAGAGAAAAATTATAAATTAGGATATCATAAAGCAGCAAAATTTGTCTCCTTCATGCAGAGGAACAAGTTATGGATGGTTAGTGAAATTGAAAATGATGTTCTGAAAGATATCTTCATTCGGAATTTTTCTTCACTTCAAGAATCTGTGAACGAGGCAATAATGCTCAAAGGCAAAGATGCAAAAGTGAATCTAATTCTTAATGCCGGAATTACCGTACCACAAATTACAAAACAATAGAAGAATTTTTTCTTTACACTAATTTGGAGAAATTGATTATCAAAAAGTAAAACATAATTACGGAGGAAAAATGAATAAGTTGATTTTGCTATTTAGTTTATTAATCATTATCATCAGTAGTAACGTAAATATCTTTGCAGATCACTCATATTGGAAAATTACTGGTAAAACAGATAAATTCCAAATCTTTGATAAACCACCTGCTATAATAAAACGAATTCAACCAAAATATCATGAATTTGCAAAAAAAGCTGGAATTAAAGGTGTTGTTAAGCTTATGGTAGAAGTATTCATAGACGGAACTGTTGGTGCAATAGAAGTAAAAAAATCATTGATGGCAGGACCCGGTGGACTTGATTATGAAGCTATACAAGCAGTGAGACAATGGGAATTCTCTCCTGCAACATGTGGTGGAAATCCTGTAGCAGTTTGGATCGCTCTTGATGTTGACTTCCTTATCAATAACAAACAACCTGTTCTAATCAAGCGAGTTCATCCAAAATATCCAGAATATGCTAAAACAGCTAAAATTGAAGGAATTATTAGTGTAGAAATAGAAGTTCTAATAGATGGTTCAGTAGGAAATGTTAATGTAAAACATAGACAATTAAGTGATACTGATGGTGCATTGAGTTCAACTAAAGCATGGAGATTAAATAGGGTTAATTCTGATAATTTTGCAACTGCTGCTATTAACGCTGTAAAACAATGGAAATTTTCTCCAGCAGAAAATAATGGGAGACCAATTGCTGTATGGGTTGAATTTTATATAAAATTTGAACTAGATAATATTATTCAAGAATAGAAATAAGTTCATGTTTCAATTACTCTTATAATGATTCGCTAATTTTAAATCTAATACGTTAATGTAATTTTATTAAATTTGAGATTAAGAATTTTCTTTACATTCAAATTATTATTTAAATTTTTACAAAAAGTTAAGATAAATAGATTTGATAAATATGATTGAGGAGATGAAATGAAGGTTTCCGAAAAATTAGAAAATTTAAAGAAGAGAGAAGCAAAGATAAAAGAGATGGGTGGAGAAACCCGAATCGAGAAACAACATGCAAAGGGTAAATTAACAGCTCGTGAAAGACTTGACTATCTTTTTGATGAAGGTACTTTCCGTGAGATCGATATGTTTGTTAAACATAGATCTACTAACTTTGGGATGGAAAAGATCGAAATTCCATCTGACGGTGTGGTCACCGGTCATGGAAAAGTAAATGGTAGAGCTATCTTTGCTTATTCACAAGATTTTACATCACGTGGAGGTTCTCTTGGAGAAAAACACGCAGCTAAAATAACCAAAATTATGGATCTGGCAATGAAAGCAGGTATTCCTATCGTGGGAATTAACGATTCAGGTGGAGCACGAGTTGAAGAGGGAATTGATTCACTAAAAGGTTACGGAGATATTTTCTTTCGTAATTCCAGAGCTTCCGGTGTAATACCTCAAATATCTATAATTATGGGTCCTTGCGCCGGTGGCGCGGTTTACTCACCCGCCATGACAGATTTCATTTTTATGGTCGATAAAAAAAGTTATATGTTTATAACCGGACCAAGTGTGATAGAAACTGTTACCGGTGAGAAAACAACTTTTGAAGATCTGGGCGGTGCAATGACCCATAACACTAAAAGCGGTGTTGCCCATTTTGCCTGTAAAGATGATGAAGACGCGATCTATCAAGTTAAGGTGTTACTAAGTTATCTTCCTAATAATAATATGGAAGATCCTCCAAAATTCAATAATGGCGATGATCCTTCAAGATTGTGCCCTGAACTTGATACAATAATTCCAGATGATCCAAAAGCCGGTTATGATATGAAAGATATAATTCAATCTGTTGTAGATAATGGTGAATTCTTTGAACCACATGAATATTATGCACAGAATGCTGTTATCTGTTTTGCTAGAATGAATGGTAGACCGGTAGGAATTATTGCTAACCAGCCAATGTTCATTGCCGGATGTTTAGATATTAATGCATCTGATAAGATCTCGCGCTTCATAAGATTCTGTGATGCGTTCAATTTTCCAATAATCACATTTGTTGATGTTCCGGGATACCTGCCGGGTACTGATCAGGAATGGGGTGGAGTGATTCGTCATGGAGCCAAACTTTTATGGAGCTATTCGGAAGCAACTGTACCCAAACTTACAGTTACAACTAAAAAAAGTTATGGCGGTGCTTACATTGCAATGAGTTCCCAACATCTGGGGGCAGATATGCTGTTTGCCTGGCCAACAGCAGAGCTCGCTGTTATGGGTGCTCAAGGAGCGGTAAATATTGTAGCTTCATATCGCAAGCAAATGAAAGAGGCAAAAGATCCTGAAGCAAAAAGGCAAGAACTTATTGGTGAATATGAAGCTACTTTTAATACACCTTACATCGCTGCAGAACGTGGATATTTGGATGCTGTAATTATGCCAAGTGAAACCAGAATTCACCTTATAGATGCACTGGAAACAATGATCACTAAAAAGGAAGCACTTCCACCTAAGAAGCATGGGAATATTCCTGTTTAAAGAGAAATGAGAAATATAAAAAAAGTTGACTTAACCTTGATCTCGACCTTGATCTCGACCTTGATCTCGACCTTGATCTCGACCTTGATCTCGACCTTGATCTCGACCTTGACCTCGTTTAGGAGAATTTTTTGAATGATAAACATAAGAAACTAAAAGCTGCGATAATGGGTGTTCTTTATTATCTGCAATTACAGGAAGAAGAGAATTCCAAGCCTGAAAATAATTGGGTAAAATCCGGACGTGAAATAATCATGCAAAATAGAATGAGGGTTCAGTGTAGAAGACTTAGAAGGTAGAGTGGTTAATAGGTTGAGAAGTTTACAGGTTGAAAAGTTAGATTGAAAAAAGCGAGTTAATAAATGGCAACACATAAGGAATTGGATGTTTGGAAATTGGGAATGAATCTTGTTGAAAAGATTTATAAAGTCACAAATACATTCCCTTCTTCAGAACAATTTGGATTAATGAGCCAAATGCGAAGAGCCGCTGTATCTATTCCTTCAAACATTGCTAAAGGTGCAGCTAGAGATTCATCAAAAGAGAACATTCATTTTCTTTATTTTAGCTTAGGATCACTCTCAGAACTTGAAACTCAATGCTTAATCAGTCAAAGACTTGGCTTTCTAAATGATAAATCCATCTTTGAAGAAATAACAATTGTAAAGATGAAATTAATAAATTTTATAAAATACATGAAAAGTTCAACATCTAAACCATTAAACAAATGAACATCTGAACTTTTTAACACGGAGGAAATAAATGAAATTCGATAAACATGGCGTTCTGGAAATAACAAAGATGAATTACGATCCTTCACGCCCAAAAGCAAAGAATCCGATCAAGATTCAGGATGTAAGCCTTCGCGATGGACACCAAAGTATTTTTGCTACTCGTGGTAGAACTGAAGATATGATACCTTTTGCAAAAATGATGGATGATATTGGATTCTATTCTGTAGAAATGTGGGGTGGTGCTACTTTTGATGTAATGCACAGATTCCTCAATGAAGATCCATGGGAAAGAATAATAACTCTAAAAAAATACATGACGAAAACACCTTTTTCGATGCTGCTCCGTGGACAAAATGTAGTGGGTTATAGAAATTATGCAGATGATGTTGTAGAAGCTTTTGTTCAGCGTGCATGTGATCATGGAATAGATATTTTTCGTGTATTTGATGCACTTAATGATTTCCGTAATTTCCAAACTGTTGTAAGGGTGATCAAAAAGAATAAGAAACATTTTCAAGGTACGATCTGCTATTCTCTCACAGAACCCAGAATGGGTGGTAAAACTTATAACCTGGATTATTATTTACAAAAAGCTAAACAGTTAGAAGAACTCGGTGCAGATACTATCTGCATTAAAGATATGGCAGGACTCATTGCTCCTTATGATGCCTACAATCTTGTAAAAGCACTCAAAGAACAAACAGGCATTCCAATTCATCTTCATACTCATTTCACATCTGGAATGGGCGATCTCACTCTTTTCAAAGCTGTCGAAGCTGGAGTGGATATCATCGATACATGTATGGCACCTTACGCATATAGAACTTCGCATCCTGCTGTTGAACCACTTGTGATTTCACTTCTTGGAACTAACCGCGATAGCGGACTTGATATCAATAAACTTGCTGAGATAGATAAAGAAATGGAGAAAGTAGTTCCAAAATACAAACATTTCCTCAATGATACAAAAAATGCGATTATAGATACAAATGTGATCCTACATCAAACTCCGGGTGGAATGCTTTCCAACTTAGTTAACCAACTCCGTCAGATGGATGCACTTGATAAGCTGGATGAAGTATTCGAAACACTTCCAAAGGTACGAAAGCAACTCGGACAGGTTCCACTGGTTACTCCTACAAGCCAGATTATCGGCATTCAAACTGTGAATAACGTATTGTTCGATAAAGATGGTGAAGAATTTTCCAATATTACAGAACAGGTTAAAGATCTTTGCTTTGGACTGTATGGAAAAACAACTCTTCCAATTGATGAAAAGGTACGAAAGAAAGCACTAAAAGGTTATCCTCGTGGTGAGACTCCGATCACGAAAAGACCCGGTGATATGCTTGAGCAGGAACTCCCAAAAGTAAAAAAAGACTTTAGGGGTCTGGCAAAAAATATTGATGATGAAATCCTCTGCGCTCTTTATCCTGTTACGGGGAAGAAATTCCTAAATTGGAAATATGGACACGAAGCTATTCCAGATGATGTAAAACCAAAAACATTAGATCATGTACAAAAGGAACAAGAACTCATTAATAAAGCACTTTCCGGTGAGTTAACAACTAAAAAAGCGAAACTTGCTAATACAAGAGCTTTTGATGTTTATGTGGATGGCGAGTATTTCAATGTTGAAGTTGCAGATCCAAACGCAAGACAGATGGGAAAAGTCATTAAAAAGAAAAAAGAAATTAATGTAGGAGATGATACCGGTAATTTAATTGCCCCTATTCCAGGCATGATAATCGAATATAAGAAAAAAGTAGGTGATAAAGTAAAAACAGGTGATACTATAGTTATATTGGAAGCTATGAAGATGTTCAACAACCTGGATGCTTCGTGTGATGGCGTTATTAAGAATATTGATCATAAAGCTGGTGACTCAGTTGCTAAAGGTGAAATTCTCTGCTATATTGAACCGAAAAAATAAGAATATTAATTTCTACTCTTAACTTAAACTCTGGTGAATATGTTTTATTTTTCCTTTTAGCTTTATACTTCATAAAAAATGCACCTCCAAAAGTGTCTAACTTTTGGGGTGCATATCAAATGCGGGGCTTTTATAATAACTCATATAAACAAGTAAACTCTATATTACTCCTCTATTTCTATAATAAATCAACATCAAAATCAGTAGAACCATTTGCATAAAAACACCAAAAAGTTTTACGTAAACATGTGTTGCAATAAAACTTAGAATTATAGAAAGTATAAATAAGGCAATAACGATCAATTTCTTATATAGCTTTTCCTTTGCAACAATTATAAAGATTCCGACGGCAATTGTTAATAATGGTGTTGTAAAAATAAATATGTTCATGTATATTGTTGGTTCCGTAACCAAAACATTATTTCAAGTACTTCTTATTCACCCAACCTGACCATGATTCATCATTGGGAGTGATCGTAAATTTTACCCAGCCATTTTTCTCATCAACCACAAAAACAGTAACACCTTTCATTAATTTACCAATCGGATCAATTGCATAATAGGTTCCAGGACCAATGCGAATATTGATATCATTGGCTACACAAGTCATTGTTTCCTGTTGTTTTCGTTCCTTAGATTGATATTTAGGATTTATGGGATACTGAATCGGTTCAGTGAGTGATTTATCCAGAACCTCTGTTTTCTTTTTTGTGATTCGAGGTGCAGGGGTACTTACTCCTGATTTCGGCACAATCCAATAATCTGAAACAAATCGAACATCTTTTTTCAGTTTATCTCCCATTTTTATAGCTTTTGATCTTGAATAAGAATCTGCTAATCGAAGTCTGTAAAAAGTTTTTCTATTTTTAGTTGTTGTAACTATTTTCGCTCTGTATCCGGATTTTTCTAATATTTTCTTCTTATCTTCGACAAAATTTCTTTTTGTATTTGCTAGTATCTGGATCTCATAATCACCACTTGAAGAAGGAGTGAAGGTTTTGGTTGTTTTAGGAGTTTGGGTTACAGTCGCTCCGATCTGACCGACACTTTTTCCATCTTTGATCTCGTCTAACCAGAAAGAAGAAATATTTGGAGAACTTTTTACGATCTCGTTTCCTAATCTATTACCTTCTGTTTCGTTATATAACCCGCGCAGACGCAGACGATAAATTATGTTTTTTCCTTTAGTGAGTGTAAGAATTTTAGATTTATATCCCTTGTGTTCAAGATCCGTTTTTATTTGTTCAATTCGGGCATAATTACTACTGGCAAGCAATTGTATTTCACATTCCTTACCAAATTCAATTTTCTTCTTAGTTATTTTAATCTCTTTTTCATATTTTGGTTTTACAGGCTCTTTTTGGGAAATTTCTACCGGCTTGGTTTCTTCTTCTTTTGGCACAATAGCTATCGTTCTAGTTTTTTGTTCTTCAAGCCAATAGCCTTCAATTGAAGCATATTTCTTTTTTAATTCTTCACCTAAACTTATAGCATCATCCTCATTATATAATCCGGTAAGCCGTAAACGATATAGTATCGTACCTTCTCTCATTAATTTAGAAATTTCTGTATCGTATTGTGCTTGTTTTAATTTATCCTGGAGATGTTTAACATTATCATATTTACTGCTGGCCATTATCTGAAGTGAAAATAATTCTTCAAATACAGGTAAAAGTGGTTCTATGGTTTCCTCTGTTATTACAGGTTGTTTTACTATTTCTTCTTCTGAATCACCCTTCATATTATGTGCTACGGTTCCAATAACGAATCCAACTACAATAATCAAGGCTACTACGGCAATTATTATAATAATAAGCGGTAGTATATTTTTCATATTTTAACCCTCTAAATATTTCTAAATTTCACAATTTATTAAATTTTAACTAATTACATATTTCGCTACCATAAAAAAATCATTCTATACTCTTTTGCAAGTTCTTTTTTTATATAGCATTCCTAAGTGATAAAAATTACTTCTATCTTTTTGGCAACAAAAAAATGTTTTACCATTTTAGAATTAAGCTATTATTAATTTTTGTTTATGTTAATATAAATACTTTATTTGACACAAAAACATACTATTCCATTTTTTTATAAGGGAAAATTAAAATATTTAATTAGGAGAATTTATGCCCTGTTTTTATGCACCTGAGATGAAGAAAAATGAAGATGTTATAACTATATCAGGAACAGAACATCATCACATATGCCACGTCTTCCGCAAAAATGAAGGAGATGAAATAATTCTTTCTAATGGTAAGGGATTGCTGGCAGAAGGAAAAATCAATCTCGTTAATAAAAAGCACCTGACAGTTATTATAAAGAAAACAACACAATTGCTAAGATCTCAACCACAAATTGCAGTAGCCTTTCCTCTTTTAAAGAATAAACATGACAGTATGATCGTTGAGAAATTAACGGAATTGGGTGTGAAAGATTTTTTTCCAATCATAACAGAAAGAACTGTGAGGAAACTTTCTGCAAATACTGTTGAAAAATTCCATAAAGTTGCAATTGCTGCCATGAAACAATGTGATAATGCATTTTTACCTAAAATCCACAAAATACGATCTTTATCTGAGTTATTAGAGAAAATGGAAGAATATACTCCTGTTGCAGCTCTGGAAATTGGAAAACATGAGACACTAAATAAAATTGTTGCAAGTTCTAAAGAAAAATCTATTTGTATAATAATTGGACCTGAAGGTGGGTTTGATAAAGAAGAAATTGAATATTTGCAAAATAAACAGGTAGAAACTTTTACGTTAGGAAACCATATTTTACGAGCAGAAACTGCTGCAATTGCCAGTGTTTCTCAATTAGTAGGAATATTCCTACAGAATGATCTAGAATATTATTAATGAATGATGTAATTGTAATTATCGCTAATGCAATTCGTGGAACAGAATTTGAAAATAATACCTTTATTGCAGGTGGATTTGTACGCGATGAGGTTATGGGAAAAGAGAGTAATGATCTAGATATTGTTGTCTCACTCCCAAATGGCGGAATTGCTTTAGCACAATTATTATTCGAAAAAGGAAAGTCTTCTCGACCGGTGATATTTCAGCGGTTTGGCACAGCACAAATAATTATTTCAGAACATAAAATCGAGTTTGTGATGGCACGAAAAGAATCATATCGGAATAATAGTCGTAAACCGGATGTAGTTTTGGCCACTATTACCGAAGATGTTTACCGTCGTGATTTCACTGTTAATTCACTTATCATGAATGTAATGAATAACGAAATCCAAGACATCACAGGCAAGGGAATTGACGATATCAAAGCTAAAATAATTCGTGCCACTTCCAATCCGGATATTATCTTTGAAGAAGATCCTCTCAGAATATTACGTGCTGTCCGTTTTGCTGTGCAGTTAGATTTTTCGATAGATAATGAAACAATGAATGGCATTATTCGGAATGCACCGATGCTACAGCATATTTCCCGTGAAAGGGTAAGAGATGAACTTATTAAGATCCTTTTATCTCCTGCTCCTGCTGTTGGAATAAGAATGCTGGTGCATTACGGAATTATGCAATATGTTATTCCTGAATTAGTTCTATTAGATGGTGTGCAACAAAACAAATATCATGACAAAGATATGCTTGAGCATACACTTCAGGTTCTACAAAAAACTCCCCATGATATTGTAATTCGACTTTCCGCTCTTCTGCATGATATTGCCAAACCGCAAACCAAAAGACAAGATAAAAAAGGAATTCATTTTTATCGACATGAAGTTGCCGGAGCAAAGCGTGCTCGAAAGATATTGAACGATCTCAAATTTCCAAAAGAAACTATTGGCAAAGTATCCAAACTTATAAAAAATCATATGCGTTTAAAAGCTTTTGGAGATACACTTGAGAATTTCTCTGATGTGGCTGTACGCCGTTTGATCTTCCAATTGGATTCTGAATTGCAACCGTTACTCTCGCTTATTCATGCTGATAATATTTCTCATGCAAAAACCTACTGTCTTCCTAACCAGATTCCCAACTTGAAATTGCGAATTGCTTCCAATTTAAAAAAAATAAATGGAAAAATGTTGCCAGTAACTGGAAAGGATATTATGTTACATTTTGAGATGAGTGAAGGACAGAAGATAGGAAAAATTCTAGATAGAGTCTATGAAATTTGGTTGAAACATCCACTTTGGGATAAGACTAAAATTTTAAATAAAGTAGAATTTGAGGAGGAGTTATGGAAGAAAAAAAAGTAAGTAAGATTGTTCAAGACACTGTAGTGAAAGCTGTTCACGCTGGTGAAGATGTTATAACCGCCGTTGGAAATGTAACTAAAGAAATAATTTCTACTTTCAAAGCTGAGGATTTGAACAATAAAGAAAAAGCTCAAAAACTGGCAAAAGAAGCTCTGGAAGGTGCTAAAGAAGGTTTTGAAAAAGCAAAGCCGCCAACAGAAGAATTTGTTAAAAAAGCCTCTATTACTATCAGCGATACATTCAAAGAACATGCACCAAAAGTAGCCGGCTTTGTTAAAGATGTCTTTTCAGGGATTGTGGATGGCACTAAAGAAGTGATCAGTGATCACAAAAAAGACACAGCCAAACCAAAAAAAGACGTACCCGAAAAAGAAGAATAGCAAATTAAGCTATTTATGGTTAAATTATAATAGGATGGGAATTTGTCTCATCCTATTTTTGCGAAATTGTTAAAGGTAAGTTTATGAATTCTGCAAAATAGAAGTGTTTTTCACCTCACCTCAATCCTCTCCTGAAAGGAGAGGAAGTCAAATCCCCCTTCTCCTTTTAGGAGAAGGGGTTAGGGGATGAGGTTGGAATAGAAGAATTAGGGTAAATTGGTATGATATCTGAAATTAAAAATTCTGTAGAATCCTTTGTAACTTATTCAACAAGGAGGAATAAATGGTAGATAAAAAACTTTTTATTTTAAATATTCCACCTGAGAAAGCAGATGATCTCATAGAAGAAAAGATGGGTTATGGTGAGATTCTGCTTCAATTTAAGATTAAGAATATACAACAGTGGAAGAGTGCAGAGAAGAAATTCAAAATCTGGAATAGCGAGACTTATGAAATGCTGAAATCTATCTTTAAAAATAGTAAAGTAGCAAAAGATTATTCATCTTCCGGTTGGTCTATTGGCAGAATATTTGTTTCTGATCTTAAACTATCTGAGAAAATAGCTAAACTCATGTATGGTATTCAAGATAAATTAGATAAATTGAATTCCATCAAATTAAGCTTGGGAATATTCAAGATTCAAGATAAAACGGGTAAAAGAGATAATAGTAAAAAATTATTTTTTATTTATGGAACAAATTGCTCTTCTAAAACTAAAGTTATAAATTTTATTACAGAATTAGGTCTTGAACCTATCGTGCTTCAGGATTTCATCGCAGGTGGAAAGACATTGATCGATGAAATACTAACGCGATCTGAAGTAAAATTTGCTATCGGATTACTCACACCGGATAATATGGGCGGTATCCAACCGGATAAATTACATTTCCGTGCAGACCAGAATGTCATTTTGGAATTAGGAATATTTGTGGGGTTACTTGGTAGAGAAAATGTCTGCGGTTTATATGCCGGCAATTTACAATTACCGGAAGATTATCACGGTTTTGAGTATATTAAAATTGATAAATCAAGAAAATGGCAAGAGCAAGTTTTTGAGGAACTTAAGAACGCAGGATTTGACATTTGATAAACATTTTAATGAAGTGATAAAATAAAATTAATCAAATGAATTCTGCAAATAGAGTGTTTTGTGAGAAACAATAAAAAATATGTCTTTGTGAGTTTTATCAGCTTTGGCTGATTTCTTGTTGCTGTAACAAACGAAGCAATCTCTTTTATATTAATTGCTTATGAACTTAGATTGCTTCAACAGTATTTCTCTGTAAGAAACCTCTCAATGACAATATTGTAGGAGGAAAATAATGAAAAAATTAATGACGTTTACCATCATTCTAATATTTTCATTTACTTTGTCAGCAGAAGAAAATCTAAGACACGGATTAGGATTTACCGGCGGTATGATCTCGGGCAGTGGGTTTTCTTATCGTCAAATGAATGAAAACTATGGCTTCCAATTTGCTCTTGGAGCAATTACCCTAGGTGATGGCGATGATATTGAATTTGATGAAATTGGTTTTTGGGAAGAAGATACACTTTCTACTTATAGCATAGAAGAAGAAGGAATTTTCTATTATACTAACTTTGGTGCTTCTTATTATAAATTTCTGCATAAAGGAGAGAAATCATTATTCTACTTCCTGGTTGGAACTGCTGCTTATATAAATTTTGGGTCAGTTGAAGAACAGATTTATGAATACAACCCGGATACTCAATCATGGGAAACTTTAGGGGAACCGACAGAAGAAAAAGAAGTGACCGTAAGGACAAATTTCGGCATTGGAATTGGTATTGATTACAAACTGACAGAAAATATTCACATCAATTTGGACTGGCCTTTCGTTTATTCAAGAGGTGAAGATGATTTTGATTTAATTATGTATATACCGCAAGCAGGTATTCACTATTATTTTAAATGATCTGCCCCATAACAAACAAGGGAAATTAAATGAGAGCAGTAATAATTGTAATCGATAGTTTCGGGATAGGTGAACTCCCTGATGCTGGAAAATATGGTGATGAAGGATCAAATACGATCCTACATATTTGTGAAACGGTAAAAGGTGAAAAATGGTCTGTTCTTAAAAAGATGGGATTGGGAAATGCATCATTACTTCTTGGGAATGAACTTCCAGGTTGTGAAGCAATAAATAAACCTTTAGCAAGTTTCGGAGTAATGAATGAGAAGTCTCCCGGTAAAGATACGACCACCGGACATTGGGAACTTGCAGGACTAGAACTTGAAGCAGCTTTCACAACTTTCCCGCCAGAGTATCCTTCCTTTCCGCAAAAACTGTTAGAAGATTTTATCCGTGAAACAAATAGAGATGTTATTGGAAATAAGGCAGCTTCCGGAACAGCAATCATAGAAGAACTTGGCAAAGAGCATATGGAAACCGGAAAACTAATTGTTTATACATCCGGTGATTCGGTTTTTCAGGTTGCTGCTCATGAGAACATTGTTACTCTGGATGAACTTTACGATATCTGTGCCAAAGCTAGAAATCTTTGTGATCATTATAATGTAGGTAGAGTTATAGCCAGACCTTTCGTTGGCGAACCCGGCAGTTTTACAAGAACGAATAATAGAAGGGATTACTCAATAAAATATGAAGGTGAAACTATCTTTGATTTTTTACAGAAGAAAGGTGTGAATACAATAGGAGTTGGAAAGATCGGGGATATCTTTCTGGAAAAAAGTATTAATGAATCCTACCATGATAAAGGTAATGACGCATGCATCAAGAGAACTGAAGAACTTTTAAGCAAACCTGCAGAAGACAATGAATTTGTCTTTGTAAATTATGTGGATACTGACATGCTCTACGGTCACCGCAGAAATCCACAAGGCTACTGTGATGAAGTTGAAAAAATAGATAAACATTTGGACAGACTTATTGAAATATTAAGAGAAGATGAGCTTTTTATTATAACAGCAGATCATGGTTGTGATCCAACCTTTAAAGGAACTGATCATACCAGGGAGTATGTACCGCTTCTCAGTTATCAAAAAGGTTCAGAAGTAATAAATCTTGGAATACGAAACCAGTTCTCTGATGTTACTGCAACTATAGTAAAGTTCTTTAGATCAGCAGAATACCCTCGTGGAATTTCATTTTTATAAAAGAAAGAATATTATTGAAAAAATAGTCTAAAAATAACTTTCCCGTTTTGAGATAGAAGTTAGATACGAACTTGCCATAATTGCAATCATTGCTAGGAATAAATTGGCATTCAACGGTTCGGAAAGAAACAGAACGCCCGCAGAAACACTAACAACCGGTAACAATAAAATCAGGTTGACCGTAGCTTTTATTCCAATATTATTTATAGCCAATATCCAGAAATAATAACCCAGTAATGAACATAAAATCGAAAGATAAAACAGAGCCGACACAACTTGCAAATTTATCGTTATAGAACTGAATTCACGATATTCAAACACGAGCATGGGAATAGTGAAAAGACAACCATAAATGAAGGTTTTGTAAACAATAAACATCGGTTTATATTTATTACTCACTTTACGGTAAACGAATGAATATGCAACCCACATTAGAACAGATCCAAATACAAAAAGATCACCTTTCAAATGCACACTGGAATTAACAATATCTTTATAAAACAAAAGAGCGGTTCCCATTAATCCCAGGGGAATTCCAATATAGTTTTGCCATAATATTTTTTTCCTGTAAATTACAACCGCAGTAACCAATGTAAAAAGCGGTATTAAGGCAGTGATGAGCGCAGTATTGGAAACTGAAGTAAATCTTAGAGCAGTGTTTTCAAAATAGAAAAATAATGTTGTTCCGCACAATCCCATAATCATGAAATTAATTCGATCTTTTGGTTCAATTTTCTGCTTTCTTCTGTCACCAAGAAACAAATGCATGATTACAGTAGCTATAAAAAACCTAAAGAAAGTGATATTGTTCGCCGTGAAACCGTTATCTAAAAGTATGGTAGTTACCGGAAGTGAAACACCCCAGATAACAACCGTGAACAATGCCAAAAGCAAATATTTAAATTTCATTTATCCTCTTAATTAATTGTTTGTATTAGTTTTTTATTAGAACTGTTGGTCAATCAGAATTTTGAGATTTTGTGGAGATGTCATATTTATATCTTATTTGACAAAATTAATCCTAATTTCATAGATACAATCATTAAAAAAGGAATAGTAAAATGATAATAACGAGACCAACTTTGCTGTTAGATCTGCAAAAATGTAAGAATAATATTATGAGAATGGTTGATAAAGCTAAAAAGAATAATCTTATTTTTCGCCCTCATTTCAAAACACATCAATCAATTGAGATCGGGAACATTTTCAAAGAACTCGGAGTCGATAAGATCACAGTTTCTTCTGTGATGATGGCTCAATATTTTGTAGATGCAGGTTGGAACGATATTACAATTGCTTTTCCATTCAATCCATTAGAGATAAATGAGATTAATAATTTAGCTGATAAGATAAATTTGAATCTTCTCATTTCATCAAAAGATAGTGCAGAAAAATTGATTGAGATAACTAATAAAAATTTGAACTATTTCATTGAGATCGATACCGGTTATCATCGTTCAGGAATTTTGTCTGAAGATATTTCACAAATTGAAAAAATAATTACACTCCTAAAAATACAGCACAATTTTATGGGATTTCTCACCCATTCCGGCAATACATATCAAGCTGGTTCCACCAACGAAATTTTAAGTATTCATAAGGATACAATCAACAAAATGAATTTCCTTAAAAACAAATTCAAATCTGATTTTCCTGAACTTATTATATCAATTGGTAATACTCCGTCCTGTTCTTTAGCTGAAAATTTCGAAGGAATCGATGAGATACGACCAGGTAATTTTGTCTTTTTTGATCTGATGCAATACAATTTAGGAGTTTGTAAATTTGAGGAAATAGCCGTTTGTGTAGCTTGCCCGGTTGTTGATATTAACCGAGAAAGAAATGAGATCGTTATTTATGGTGGTGGAGTTCATTTTTCCAAAGAATTCATAATGCAAAAAGGAAAGAAGACTTTTGGGCAAGTTGTAAAGTTAGATAGAACCGGTTGGCAGAAACCGGAAGGATCTTCTTTCTTAATTTCTCTTTCGCAAGAACACGGAATTATTAAAGCTTCTGATGAATCGATAAATGAAATTTCAATTGGAGATGTTGTTGGCATTATTCCTGTTCATTCTTGTCTGACGGCAAATTTGATGAAATCGTACAGAACAATGAATAATATTATTATCGATCATTTCTAAACATAGCAATAAGTTAACTCTCGTCATTGATGCATTTGAGATTCATTCTCATTAAAATTCTTGACTAATTCACCCTTTTAATATTGTATGTTTTTCTAATTATTTAAGGGAGAATATTATGAAAAAAGAAAAAGATCTTTACCGGGATTTCTTAAGGTCAAAAAATCTGAAAATGACAAAGCCGCGTCTTATTATTATGGAAGCAGTTTTTGAAAATCATGAACATTTCAATGTGGATGATCTTTATGAACAAATAAAGAAGAGACATAAAAATGTTTCCCGTGCCACGATTTATCGTACTGTACCACTATTAGTTGAATCTGGATTAATAAAGCAATCTCTTCGTTGTGAATCAAAAGACATTTACGAACATACTTATGGTCATGAGAATCATCTTCACTTTATTTGTGAAAAGTGCGGAAAAATAATTGAATCTGGGTTCAGTGATGTAGCAAATCTCATTGATATATTAGCAGAAAAAGAAAATTTTAAAATATCAGAATACAATCTCGGTGCACGTGGATTTTGTAAAAATTGTCAAAAATAGGAATTAATTGTGAGAGATAAATTATTGAATAAAAGACATAAACATCACTTTCAGCAGCATCATGGTCAAAAAAACATTCACGATATAAAAAATGGTGAATCCACAAAAATAAAAGATATTATCGGCGGAAGACAATTTATCAACAAAGCTGAATCACTCGGCATCAGAAAAGGTGTTCAGATAACTAAAGTATCATCTCAAATATTGCATGGTCCTGTTACTGTGAAAGTCGGCCAAACTCAGATCGCTCTTGGTCATAGAATGGCTAATAAAATTATTGTAGAGTAACATTATGAAAAATAATGAACCAATGAAAAAGATACTATTAGTTGGAAATCCCAATGTTGGAAAAAGTGTTGTGTTCTCTCGTCTCACGGGAGTGCATGTAGTTGCTTCCAATTATTCGGGAACAACTGTAGAATATACAAAAGGAATAATGCGAATTGGCACTGAGAGAGTCGAAGTTTTAGATATTCCTGGTACATACACGTTAACTCCCGATTCCAAGGCAGAACAAGTAGCGGCAGAGATGATAAATAATTTCAAAGAAGAAGATGGGAATATTTTTGTTAACGTAATCGATTCCACCAATCTTGAAAGAAATCTGGCACTCACAACAGAACTGATCAAAAAAAATATTCCTCTTGTTATCTGCTTGAATATGTGGGATGAAGCCAATCATACAGGTGTAAAGATCGATGCTGAAAAATTGGAACAGATACTTGGTGTTCCGGTTGTTCCAACTACCGGAATTACAGGTGAAGGCATCAAGCATCTTGTCTCACATTTTGATAAAGCAAAGCTCAGTTCATTCAGCTTCAAAGATAAATGGAAAGCAATTGGTGAGATAATTGAAGAAGTTCAAGAATTGAAACACCGCCATCATACTTTTGCAGAACGATTGGGAGATGCTTCTATTCATCATTTCTGGGGAATTCCAATTGCACTGATAATTTTATATGCCGCTTTCACCATTATTAGATTCATTGGAGAATCCCTCATTGCTTACGTAATGGAACCATTGTTCAATAATTTGTGGGCTCCTGTAATGATGAAACTTTCTGTCCTGCTCGGAAGCGATGGAGTTATTCATAATATCATTATCGGTAAATTAGTAGATGGTCAGATCGATTTTGTGGAATCACTTGGTTTGCTTACAACAGGTTTTTTTGTTCCTATTGGTATGGTTTTACCTTACATAATTGGATTTTATTTTATACTGAGTTTTCTGGAAGATTCCGGTTATCTTCCACGTTTGGGTGTTCTTGTAGATAACATGATGCATAAACTGGGAATTCACGGATTGGCAATTGTTCCAATGCTTTTGGGACTTGGCTGTAATGTTCCCGGAGCAATGGCAGCGAGAATTTTGGAAACCAAACGTGAAAGATTTATAGCTTCCACAATGATGGCTATTGCTGTTCCCTGTTTTGCACAACTTGCTATGGTGGTTGGCTTAGTAGGAAAACATGGTGCACTTGCTTTATCAATGGTTTTTGGAACTCTCTTCATCGTTTGGGTTTTACTGGGATTTTTTCTCAATAAGATCATGAAGGGTGAAAGTCCTGAAATTTTTATTGAAATCCCGCCTTACCGGCTTCCAAGTTTCAGAGTATTAATGAAAAAACTCTGGATGCGGGTTTTCTCCTTTATTAAAGAAGCAATCCCATTTATGCTTCTCGGTGTTCTTTTTATGAATATTCTGTACGCACTTCATATTATAGACTTCATCGGTAAAATAACTGAGCCGATCATTACCGGAATCTTAGGATTACCAAGAGAAGCAGTTGGTGCACTCATTGTCGGCTTCCTGCGTAAAGATGTTGCAATCGGAATGCTGAGTCCACTCAATATGAACATGGGACAACTCGTTATCGCATCGGTTGTTCTAACAATGTACTTCCCATGTATTGCCACTTTCACGGTTTTATTAAAAGAATTGGGAATTAAGGATATGCTCAAGTCATCGGCAATAATGGTCTTTGCTACCTTGCTTGTCGGTGGAATTATGAATATATTTATTTAGAAAACATGGCTGTTCTTAGAACAGCTATATTTTTTAGATTTCTATTGAGAATGATTCGCATTCGCTAAGCAAAATGTAACTCGAAATTCCGATTTAGAGAATAACTCAACAGCGGAGTGTTGAGTTACAAAAATAGGGGGAAAAGAAAATATGAAAAATATCGGTCTAAAAACAGTTTTATCAACTTTAGGATTTTTCGGGATTACTTATATGACGTTGGTATTCACGAATCGAGCGGGAAATATTCCCTATCTTTTTGCAGGTTTACTATTATTGGGTTTTGGAATTTTTGCTTTTATTAAATCGCAGAAAATCTGTAAAAATAACCTGTTGGTTCAATCATCTCGATTGAATCATCCTGTTATTAATAAGACCGTCTCGGTGTTGGATGAAAAAAAAACTTTCTATTCTAATCTTCTCGCTATCATCAGTGGAATTTCTCTCTGGGGATTTTTTGGTGAGTTTTTGGAAAATGCCGATCTGTATATTAAAGATGCAACGATAGAAATTGCTCATTGGAATTTTCTGCCGGTTCTGATTTTAATGATCTTTCTGTTCTTAAATTTAAGAAAATATCTGCCGGTTCCTATTCAATTTTCGCTTTCAAGTTTTTTAATGATCTGGAGTATGCACTACATTATGATCTTCCAATATGAAGTGCTTTTCCGAACTCATTTCACAACCTATATTATGTGTGGAGTATTTGTAATATTAACAGGAATTTCAGTTTACAAAGCAAGAAAAAGCAAACAAATTGATTCAATTATGTTTTGGTCGTATTTTGGCTTGCTGACAGCTTGGAGCGTTCTGGAATATATTTGGGGTTGGAGATTAATTCCGGGACCGTACTCCATTTAAAAGAAAAGAATGAATATCCAATATCGAACACGGAATATTCAATGATGAAGGAAAAAGAGAAACCAAATAGACCACAGAGAAAAAATTATAAATCAGTGTAAGTCTGTGGCTAATTAAAAGGAAAAAACAATGAAAAAAAATAAAGATCGTGTTTGTCCTATTTGGATGGCTTATACTTTTGATAATCCGTTCAGAAAGTTAATACATAACCCGAAGAAAATGTTTGCTAAATATGTAAAAGAAGGAATGACCGTGATGGATATCGGCTGCGGACTCGGTTGTTTCTCTATCGGAATGGCGAAGATGGTTGGGAAAGAAGGGAAAGTCTATTCTGTCGATCTACAAAAAGGAATGTTGGACAGATTGATGAAACGAGCCGGGAAAGCAAATGTGGCTGATATTATTAAAACACATCAGTGTTCTGCTGATAAAATTGGAATCGAGGACAAACTCGATTTTGCTCTTGCCTTTTGGATGATCCACGAAACATCCGATGCTTTGGATTTCCTGAAGCAGATACACAGTCTTTTGAAGCCTGATGGAATATTATTTCTTTCCGATCCTAAAATGCATGTTTCTAAAGAATGTTTCGATAAAACTATCGCAGATGCTAAAAAGATAGGGTCTCAAATAATCAGTGAACCAAAGATAATTATGAGTAGAACTGTTGTTTTATCAAAGAAAGGAGTCGAAATGAATATTGATTGTTAAGTTATTTTTTTATCTATTATTTGAGAATGCGTCTCAATAGCAAAAATGTAATTAGGAGGAAATAAAATGAAGCTATTATCAATGATCGCATTAGTCTTAATTTTGCAAACCACTTTGTTTGCAGAATTTGAACTGCCTGAATTCCATACAAATATTGTTATCCAGGCTGAATCGTATTTCGGGGATAATGTTGTAGTTCAGGATTCATCTTATGGTGGAAATTTTGAAAATACGATTTATACGGTTCCCGAAAACAAATTTGCTGTGCGAAGTGCAACAATTGAAGCAGAAGGAACGTTCAATGAAAAAATTGAGTACAATATGGAAGTTGGAATGGCAACTTGTACTGGTGGACTTGGAATCAATATTCTGCTGATGGAAGCCGGTCTTTTTTATAAACCTTATGAGTTTATGAAAATCGGTTTTATGAAAGGCCATATTATGCGTGGATTTGAAATGCACGATGAATGCGTCGGAGTACTCACAGCAGAGAAAGCACATTTTCTCGGTGCTTTCAAAAATCAATGTCATCCAACAGGTCTTGTCTTTGAAGCTGATTATGATTTTACGGAAACGATGGGATTTGAAACACAGATCGGAATTTTAAACGGTCCGCAGGAGAAGTCTTTTGATACGGAATATGACAGAAATATCGGCTTGATCTTCCGAACTCCCTTGTCGGGTTTATCGGTAGGCGGATATTATAATCTGATCAAGCAGGACTTTGGAAAAGTTGATCCGGAAACAAATCTGCCTGTTTATGAAGAAGGTAACAGATTTGGTTTCGGAGCTGATTTTGATTTGAATAATATTTTTATTCGCGGAGAATATTATGCAGGAAAAGGATTTACCGGAAGTGTAATTCCCGAAATAATAAAATCTGCTGATGAGCTTGAAATGAATGCGTTTTATCTCGAAGGAGCATACACGATCAAAACGAATGGCGAAAAAATTCCTTATATCCAACCTTATATGATGTATCAATCCTGGAATAAAGCAGCCGATGTGAACGCTTTTTATTGGGATAATCCGGCAACGATTATAGATGATGAAATATTATGCGAAAATTTTGTTTCCAGTTATCTCACTGCCGGCATTACTTTCGGATTAGATGAAGAACACACCAAACTTAAATTCGATTATGTGTTTCCCGTAACTGTTCCCGATAACGAATCGGAAGAAGCAGGGAAACTTATTGTCAGGCTTCAGACTGGATTTTGAAAAGGAATTTAGCCACGAATGTCGCAAAGAATAATACACGAAGAAAATAAAACTAAAAGGAGAAAAGTATTATGAAAAAGAAAATTTTTGTTAGTTTATCAATTCTGTTTATTGTGGCTGTATCTTTAATACACGCAGATACCATTGTCATCACACCTTGTGATGATATGTACACGGATGTTGAACATCCAACTTTACCACCCGTAACCACTGAATTATGGGTCGCAGAATTTGAGCCGGCAGGTCATTTTGAAAGGATTATGATTAAATTTGATCTTGAACAACTGTCAGGACAAACAATTGAAAGTGCAACTATAAATCTTAATCGCTTTCTGGGTTGTCCACAAGGTGGAACTACAAGCACAAACTTTTATGTGATTACCGAAAGTTGGGATGAAGAAACCTGGAATCCGCATACACATGCACAATATGATAGTTATGTCTGGGCATTTTATGGTTTCAATGTGAACGGATGGCACAATATCGATATTACACAACTCGTTCAAACTTGGATAGACAATGGTTTAGAAAATTACGGACTCCTAATCAAAGCACAAGCGGGAAGTAAATTCAGCAAATTCTATTCAAAGGAACATTCCAATTCAAACTTGCATCCTTACTTGGAAGTTTATTATACTCCGGTAAATATTGATAATAATACAATTCAAGAAACAAATCTCAATCTACAAAACTATCCCAATCCGTTCAATCCTTCTACAACAATAAGTTTTGAAACCACGAATTTACACGAAAATACACGAATTGAAATCTATAATTTAAAAGGTCAAAAGATAAGAACATTCCTAATTCATCAATTTACTAATATACCGGTTAACCAAATTGTTTGGGACGGAAAAGATGAGAATAACAATCCTGTAGTCAGCGGAATTTATTTCTATAATTTGGATATTGATGGAAAAACTATAGTATCAGAAAAAATGATTTTGATGAAATAGTGTCAAACTTCTGATTGTTCCCGAAAGATTTCGGGATCATCCGAATGTTTAAGAATCTTTTCAACACTTGGAAGAGCTTTGCACATTCAGAGGTTGGTGGTGAAAAAGCAGAGGGAGCATTTATTCCCTCTGCTTTATATATTTTCACAATTAAACTGGAAATCATCTTCTTATAAAATTCATTTTACAGCAATCACAATCCTAAAACCCAATGCAGGATTACGGTATAAAGGACATTTAACCATATATCCAAAAGGCTTATTTGAATTATCAGCATTGTTCTCTATAAAAAACATCTCATTGCAGCCGGCACTACAGGAAACATTAACAGGAGGAACTCCAATTGCAAGCCATTCCGAAACTCCACCTTTTACATTCTGCAACGGGAAAATCCCATTAGAATCCATATAAAAATTTTCATATATCTGTTCCGATTCATATTGAGATTCTGAAAATGCAGATTTAATTTGATTCATATTCGGCAATCTGCATTTCATCCAATTACTGAATGCATTCGCTTCAAACCAACGAATATCGGTAACCGGACTATATCGAAAGTTGGAATCTGCTTCTTTCCAAGGAGGATCATCTTCAAAATTCCAACCATGAGGCTTTGACATTGAAAGACGTCCCTGATAATTCCAACCTACGTCCATATTCGACATAATATCTTTTGCGATCTTCCAGAATTCGTAAATTTCATAACCATCAGAATCGATAAATGCATAAAACTGTTCGTTGGTTATCTCGAATTTACTGACATAAAAGGCTCGGGTTGAAACGGCTTCTATGATATTCTTACCTATAAGTACATGATAACTTCCCGCCGGAATCAGTTCCATTTCATAATATATTCTTTCATCAAAAATAAGTTTTGGGAATATTGTATATTCTTTTAGCTCAGTAAGAAAAGCATCATTTGAGATTTGTAGCTGATACCCAGGTTTTGTTTCTATATCAGCAATATCACCACTCATAAATTTCTTTTCTATTTCAATTATCTTTTTTGATTCCGTTTCAAAACATCCCAATTCGATTTGCATATTTTCTTCAGGATCATCAATTTTCCAGGAGATTGAAATTGAATCTGCATATTTAATATGCACATCTAACATTTTAGGTAGAGCAAACAGATCAAGCTGAAAAACAATTCCTACAAATAATACGATATAATAAACTTTCTTATCTTTCATATTCACCAAAAAATATCTTGCATTATAAACGTAAATAAATTTTTACTTATTGTGAAATATGAAAAAAATAAGAATAATCATTTTTATACTGTTGTTTGTTGCAACGTTATATTCGCATCCGCATATATTTATTGAATATATTGTGGAACCTGTTTTTTCTGAAACCGGCTTGGAAGGATTGCGGCTTGAATGGACTTTTGATGAAATGTTCAGTTGGCAGATCGTGATGGATTATACAGATGATCACGATTATAATATTTCTGAAGCCGAAAATAAAGTAATCGAAAAAGAAGCTTTCAGCTATTTAGAAGAATCCGGTTATTTCGCAGATTTTTATGTAGATGGGAAGAAAAAAGATATAAAGACAGTTACGGATTTTAGGGCAGAAGGAAAGGATGAATCGATTATTTATCACTTCTTTATTCCATGGAAGATAGAAGCAAAAAAAGAGGTAATACATTTAAAAATATGCTTTTTCGATGAAACGATCTTTTGCGAAGTTGTTCCCAAAAAAAATGGAATTATGATTAAGCAAAACGACAATATCTCAATTGAATATTCTATGCCGGATAGGATAACATATCAATTAAATTTCAATAAGGTTAAATAATGAGAATGAACAAAATAATTTTAATACTTTTAATTCTAATGATCTGCATTTCACTTCTATCACAAGCTAATCCTTTTACAGGAAAGAAAAGCTCTGCAAAAGGTTCAACTGTATTACAGAAAAGCTCACTTTGGCATACTATCACACAATGGCAGAAAGATATGAATTCCAAGCTTACCACTCTTCTCAAGAATCTCGGAGATTCATTTAATCTTAAATATTTTCTTATCTTGATGGCTATATCAACAGCTTTTGGAGTGATCCATGCAATTGGACCCGGTCATGGTAAAATGATAGTCGGCACCTATTTTCTAAAGGAGAAATCCTCACCAATTAAAGCATTAAAAATAGGAACTACTATTGCAGTAACTCACAGTGGATTAGCAATTCTTTTAGGGCTTATTTTCGGGTTGATCATAAAAGGCTTGAA
>JAYEKK010000219.1:0-2181 GCA_034660955.1 Candidatus Cloacimonadota bacterium
TAACAGCGAACAATGGCATTGAGATGGACTGGGAAAGCCGGTGCATTTTTCCCTTTTGCTAAAGCCATTATAAAACTCACTTTTGCCTTGTCCTACTTGGCTTTCCCATCCACTCATGCCCGACGTTATAATTTAAAGGATTATTCCCATGCTTTTTAATAGAAAAAAAGAAACGTTAAACGAAACAAATCAACAAGCAAGAAAGTTTTGGGAAAACAAAAAGGACAGTTTGCGATGGAAAGTTGCCTTATTTTTTGTAGTATTAAATATAGTAGGTTTAGAATTCTCAGCACCTGGAAATAGCATAACAACAACAATCTCTTCTGAAATATTAAATAATAGCTCTTTTCTTCCTGAAATTATTCAAAAAATCAATGTCATCAACCAACATTTCGGTTTTGTTGATATAAATTTTGTCAAAGTAGCAGGTAAATCAACGAAAATTCTTATAATATTAATAATGGCATTAATTTGCTATTATTTCATACGAAACAAAGATCCTTTCAGCAATTTAGAGCTTTTACGAAATATACCAATAAGTGGTTACAACAGAAAACATTTCTATTTAAAGGAAATAGCTTTTTATGCCAAGTACATTCCTTCAAATGTTCTGGCTGTTATGTGCAATAATTGCCCTGATGGCAATGAATGTACGAGAAGCATTCCATTACTGGGTGAGGAAAAAACAAGGTCATGGTGCAGGTTGTTTGCAAAACTTAGTGCCCCGGATGTAATATCGTGGCATAAAGCAACCTATGAATGCAGAAAAGCATTTTATTTAAAATATGGGCTTCTTTTCTCCATACTTTTTTTACTAATAGCCTTTGTCACTGTTGCAATTTTAAATAAAGTATTTCTTCCGGTTCCAATGAACCAAATATATTTAGGGGCTTATCTACTTTTACTCACTTCAAGTTTCATATTTATTTCATTTACTCATGGCTTAAGAGAAGGGCAAGGTGGTGCATGGAGAAGTTTTAGGGAGTATTCAAAATTATTTTTCAAGTCCATCGAATTTGATGATTTCATAAAAAACAATTTATGTTGTCAGATAACTTCAGAGAAAGAAATAAAAAGCATCATGACAATGACAAATTATTTGAGTTACTTGGTTGAAAATAGATTGATAAAACATATTTGCGTAGAAAAGGAACGAACATTATACAATAAATCAAATATTAGAAGAATATTGCAGCATTTAAAAGCATGTTTTTATGTCACAAATAACAAAGAAGTAAATTTTAGATGCGCATTATTTCTTTTATCAGAAAACCACAAATACTTATATCCATTCGTTCGCGACGATAGTGACCATAGTATATATTATTGTTTAAATGATAAATCAAAAGTACATGATATTTCATCAGATTTTTTTAAAATTAACGGAAACAGCGTTGTTGCTGAATCTTGGAGAACAAAGAAACCATTAAGTAGAAATATAAATATACAAACAGTTTGTCCTGTTTCTTCTGATCATTTGAAATCAATTTTTTGTTTTCCCCTTACTTTTCACGAAGATGTATATCAAAATTTGAAAGAAAAACGTGGAGACCTACCAATAAATTTTGGAGTTCTCTGTGTTGATTCAGACGGCAAATCAATTTTTTCACAAAAAAACAATAACTTAAATACAATCATAATAAAATCTTTTGCTGACCGTATAGTTTATGAGCTATCAATAGGAATTTTTTATAAGAATAAAGAGTAAAAAATGAAAATAATTAATTCATCTTGTATCGAAAAAATATACTGTATAGATACTGATGATAAACAAACAATTATCGATAGGTTGTCTTCTTGTATTCATAATGCTGAGTTAGCATTTATGAAGTCTGATCATGATGTAATACTTCTAAGTAATAGAAAACATAAAAGCTTGAGGAGGATTACAGATGACCTATTTATAAGAATTGATGAGATGGAATTATAACAAAAGGATGAACTCTGACTGAAAAAGCCTGGCCGTTTTTGGTTTCTACAAATTTTGTTGTTTATTGATCTTTCTTCGCTTTTTTAGCCATATTTTGTTTGCTTTTTCATCAGGTTATCCTTGCCGAACCCCGCAGTTAGAATAAAGTTAGGCGCAATTGGTGTGATTTTTGGGAAGTGGAAAGCATAAGAAAACCAAAAACTGATCTTTTATAGTAAGCTGATTAACATTTTTCAACAAAAAAGTAGTAA
>JAYEKK010000220.1:0-2155 GCA_034660955.1 Candidatus Cloacimonadota bacterium
AATTGATTTCCAGATGGAATAACTGCATACAGATCTGAAGCAACAACTTCATTTTTATGTAACTTTTCAATAAAATTGTTGTACGATTGTCTAAACATCCGCTCAAGTGCAAGATAATAAGTATCTAAAATGAGGAAAAGAAATGCCGGAATAATTGCTATTAGCGCATACTGCGGTTTGCCTTTATCGGCAACGATGACAAGAATCGCAGAAACTAAAGTTATACACCATGCTTTACAAGACGCACTATTCGCGGCCATTCGCTGTATCACAGATTGTGTTATCCCTAAGTGTGCTTGTACAGCTTGAGAATTTTCTTTATATTCTTCTGCACTTGGCATAATGCCCTCATTAAAAATTGTTTCTAATTTCTATGGCTTTCTCAATCCAGTCTGCCAAATTTTCCTTTATGTGGTCATAAACATATGTGCTTGTTGAAAATGGAGGATCATATGCTTTTACAATATCGGACATAGATTTATCATCGATTTTGTAAGCATCGAATGTATTATTCCCTTTTGTAGATTGCTCTCCATCACTGTCTTTAAGATTATGGACATATATACCTAATACCCCTTTACCATCTTCCCAAGCCTTTTTTATTTCGTACTTAATCCATTTTCTTCCAGCGGTTTTTGAGCCAATAAGAACTATAGCAACGGATTTTCCGTTTAGTTGACCATCAATCCACTTTTGAATTGCTTTATCTCCACCTTTTTTAACAGTTTCCCAGTCATTATCAGTTGCCGGTTTATTTGCATCAACAACTCCCATATTCCTAACCTGAGAAGCTCTCCAATTATCTGGTTTGTAATGAAAGCTATAAAATGCTCTTCTTGCCATTTTAATCCTCCTTTTGTTTTGCCGTCCGAGTGCATTTTGTCTTATGCGATTATTGCATCATATTTTAATTAGCCAATCACACAACGACACTACTTGGTCTTCATTTGTTAAATTGGCTCCGTTTGATAAAGTATTATTATTTAGTTGCTGATATATTTCTTCAGCCATAGCATTCTCTATGGCTGCGCCTATAAAAAATGTCTTAGGGTTGCAATTCTTATCTGAGAATGCTTTTCTAATTCTCCCCAGTGCTGAGTTTGCTGTTTTCCAATGCTCATCTGCCCCTGCTGGATCAATACCTCCCTTTAGCTCTCCCAGAGCAAGATATTTTTCTGGTTTATAGTGCGCTGAATCTTTGTTTTTCCCAAATATTATTTCATTTGGTGAACAATCAAATAAACAAAGATCTACATTTTTTTTCACTGTTGGTACAGTTAAGTTATAGATCAAAGTACGTTCATTCCCGTGCGACATCCAACGCAATCCTTTAACCAGCTTCTCTATTTCTGGCTCAGAATTTGGGATCATCCAATTTTTACTTTTTGAATCAAGATACTCAAAATCTATTCCGCTTACAGAGCATGTGGACATAAGGATTCTCGTGAATCGCCATTCACCCAATGCGCCTGCTAAATTCCTCATGCTACCACCAAGGGAATCTCCTCTCGTAAGTAAGAAGCGATAAACCAGCTCATCTACAAATGATTTACCTGAAGGCTCAAGGAAATTTTCTATTAACTTTTTAATCGCTTCTTTTTTATCGTCTTCTTGCAGGTGATTCTTTGCCTTATCAGAAATTCCTGCGGCTGTAAGTAATGATTTCTGTATTTCGCTTATCTGCAAGAGTTCCTTTGGTGTTCTTGCTTTTAATGCAAATACCTTGAGTACTTTTGCTTCCTCAACAAAAGGCGTTGCCTTCCTATTTTTTTCTAATGCCAAGGATATAAATCCGGCTCGCGTTTCCTCGTATGGTGTAATTAAGCTTTTGTATGATTTTAAGTGATTATTAAATGGCATTTATTTATCCTTTCTCCATACATAGACACATTTTCTTAACGCCTCTCGTCCATGCTTACCCATTTGTTGAGAACTATTCCCTTTACCTTGCGGCAGGACAAGAATGTTATCTATGTGAAATCCAATGTCTTCAGCTATTTTTGAGAGAATTATGTCCACGGAAATTGCAGCTCCAGCGTATCTAACATTGTCATTAACCATGAACATCATGCCGTCTTTATCCAATACTCGGTGACATTCTTGGATAACACAAGCCATTTCATAGAAATAACCCCTTACCATACGAGCAATACCA
>JAYEKK010000221.1:0-9536 GCA_034660955.1 Candidatus Cloacimonadota bacterium
CGCATATAATATACCAACCTTCTATGAATCCTATTCATGGTACAATGGAGAAGGCGATCATCCATATGCACAATTAGAAGGAAATGATGTATTAGAAGATGTATTCTTAGGAAGGATATCAATAGCTTCCATCACAAATCTTCAAACATATGTAGCCAAAGTGTTAGGTTATGAGAAAGATCCCTATATGGCTGAAACTAACTGGTATGATCATTCGGTAATGGTGGGAGATCCTTCCAGCTCAGGTCCTTCAACTATTTTCACCAACCAGTCTATAGTTGAGATGATGCAGCAGTATGCACCGAATATAGTTGCCACAGAGGTTTATTCGGGGGGCTATTCCAGTGCAATGGTCAGTAATTTAAATTCAGGTGTAATTTATCTTAATTATCGTGGATATATGAATATGAGTGGATTTGGCAATAGTCAGATTTATAGTCTCTCTAATTATCGGAAGTTATCTTTTGCTGTTTTTCCTACTTGTGCAACCGGTAGTTTTGCTTCCGGTGAGAGTCGTGGTGAAGCATTTATTAGAGCCGGTTCAACCGGTAATCCAACCGGTGCTATTGCAGCCATAGGGACTGCAACAACGGGTACTCATACCAACTTCAATAATTGTTTTGATGCCGGTATATTTTATGGTATTTTTGCAGATGGCATCTATAATCCGGGTGGTGCAGTAAACAGAGGTAAGCTTGCCTTGTATGAGCATTATCCTCAAAATCCAGGAAACTATGTAGATATATTCTCACATTGGAATACACTTATAGGTGATCCTGGAGTTGAGCTTTGGACCGGAGTTCCGCAAGATCTGGTTGTGGATCATGAAACACAAATCTCTCCAGGGACAAATTATCTGGAAGTTCTGGTTGAAAGCAATTCGGGATTTCCAATTGAAAATGTCTGGGTTAGTGCTTTGATGGGCGATGATGTGATCTTTGTGAGTGAATATACAGATGAAGATGGATTTGTATATTTGCCCATTAATGTAGAAGAAATAGGTGATATTCTTTTAACTGTAACAAAACACAATTATATTCCGTACCAGGGAGAAATAGAAGTTCTAAATCAGAATTTAGCAATTTCAATTGAAAATATTATTATTGATGATGATAACTCAGGAACATCTTCTGGAAATGATAATGGATTAGTAAATCCTGGTGAAGATATTGAGCTAAGTATTGGTCTAAAAAATCATGGCTATCAAACCGCAAGTTCTATATCTGCTACAATTTCCTCAAACAATGATTGTATAACGATCACGGACAATACTGAAGATTATGGTTCAATTCCATCAGGAAACACTGTTTTTAGTTCAGATGATTTTGATATCTCTGTTGATGAAGATGTATTAGGTGGAACAGTGATCCAATTGGATATTCTCATTGAAGACGGAAGTGGGAACCAATGGACTGATGTTTTATTCCTAATTATTGATGGTATAAACCTTTATGCAAGTGGTTATAGTGTTTATAATAGTGGTAATGGAATATTTGATCCGGGTGAGGAAGTGGAAATTGCGGTAACTTTATTCAATACAGGATCAATTATAGCAAATGGAATTGAAGGATTATTAAGATGTAGCAACAATGCAATTTCCATCTCTGATAGTCTTGGAACTTTTGAATCTATCTCTCCAGGAGCCGAAGGAGATAATTATTCTGATAAATTTGTAGTTGAAGCTGGTTACCAAATTATTCCCGGTTCTCAAATACCTTTCACTTTAGAATTAATAAATTCTGAAGGTTTCAATAATACAATTTCATTTATTATTGAGGTTGGGGAAGTATCTCAAACAGATCCGCTTGGACCTGATGAATATGGCTATTATTGCTATGATAGTAGTGATGTAGGTTACGACTTTGCACCTATATATAATTGGATAGAAATAGATCCGTCTTATGGTGGATCCGGCACATCCTTAAATTTATATGATAATGGTGATACAGGAGATACCGAAAATGTAAATTTACCATTCTCATTTAATTTCTATGGAATCCCGTATGATATGATCAGTGTTTGTTCAAATGGCTGGGCTGCACCAGGTGGCAGTACTCAAGCCTCTTTCATGAACAGTCCCATTCCCGGACCTCAAGGTCCTTCACCCATGATCGCACCATTCTGGGATGATTTGAAAACTTCTGTTGGGAATGTATTCTATTATCATGATACAGCACTTCACATGTTCATTATAGAGTGGTCTCATTTGCAGAATGATGCTAATAATAATGAAGAGACCTTTCAAATGATGATCTTAGATCCGGTTTATTATTCAACTCCAACCGGCGATGCTGAGATTATATTTCAATACAAAGTTATAAACAATACTAATCCCGGCTCATATCCATCTCAACACGGGCAATATTCTACGGTTGGTCTTGAAGATTATACAGGAACTATCGGGTTAGAATATACTTTTAATAATTCTTATCCAACTGCGGCAATACATCTTCAGAATGAACTTGCGTTAAAATTTACAACAGCAGGATCAATAACTCAGGATCCTCCAATTGCTAATCTTAGCCATGATAGCTTTGATATAGTACTTTTACCTGGTGGAATAGATACTAAACATTTAGGAATTTCTAATAATGGAGAGGCCAATCTGGTTTATAACATAATTAAAGATTATGATAATACAGGTGATGGCTCCGGTGGACCGGATCCCTATGGTTATATATGGACTGACAATTATGAACCAAATGGTCCAAGTTATAGTTGGCGTGATATTTCGGCAATTGGAACTGAAGTTACTTTTACACACAATGATATAGGAACTGATCTTATGCCTATTGGATTTGATTTCATTTTCTATGGTTCATTCTATTCCGAATTTAGAATTAACCCTAATGGATGGATAGGTTTTGGTGATGATAATGATGAATGGAATAATTTGTCTCTTCCACATCCCGATAGTCCTCGCCCTGCATTGATACCTTTCTGGGATGATCTTGATCCGCTACAGGGAGGGAGTGTTTATTATTATAGCACTTCTGATAGTCTGGTTGTCTGGTTCGATCATGTTATTCATTTTCCTGGAACTTATGAGGGGATTTATGATTTTGAGATTATTATCTATGAAAATGGTAATGTTCTTTATCAATACCGTACAATGGATGGAACAATAGATTCTGCAACAATTGGATTACAGAATGATGTTGGGAGTACAGCTTTGCAAATGGTATATAATGGAAACTTTGTTGAAGATGAATACGCTGTCTTGATCGAGCGGATCATTGATTGGGTCGATTTAGATCAAACTTTTGGTTATATCCCAGGTGGGGAAATGCATACAATTACAATTAATGTGAGTGCTGAAGAACTAAATATTGGCGATTTTTTATGTAATTTACTTATTTCTACAAACGATCCTGAAGCTTCTTCAATTATACTTCCTATTAATTTACATATACTAACGGAAGTACCAATAATCAGTTTATCGGAAGATGCACTTAATTTTGGTAATGTTCAAATTGGAGATGAAGTATCGGATACACTTTATGTGAGCAATCTAGGTGAGGTTGATTTGGAAGTTACAAATATTACAACTGGAATTGTTGAGTATAGCGCAAGCCCCGTTAGTTTTATTTTGGCTCCGGGAGAAATACAATCTGTAATAGTTACTTTTAATCCGGAAGAAGAACAGCTTTATGAAGATATATTGATCATTGAAAGTAATGATGTGATAAACTCACAGTACGAAGTGTCACTTAGCGGAACAGGTTACGAACCCACAGGATATGATGATCAGATACCATTGGTAACAAAAGTAAGTCAAAACTATCCAAATCCGTTTAATCCGGAAACAACAATTGCTTTTTCTATTGCTGATAATGCACAGAAAGCAAAACTTGAGATTTTCAACATAAAAGGACAAAAAGTTAAAACTCTTGTGAATGAAATACTTGAAGTAGGAAGATATAATGTGATTTGGACAGGAACAGATAATTCAGGTAGAAAAGTAGCCTCAGGTGTATATTTCTATAAATTCGATACAAATAATTATCACAAAATTAATAAAATGTTATTAATAAAATAAAAAGTAGAGGTTAAAAAAATGAAGAAATTATTAATAGTACTCTTTGTTGTTACAATTTCATTATTAAATGCACAAATACAATGGAATGAAGAGATACCGATCAGACAAGGCGTGAATATTGAATGGTACAGATCTGCAACTGGTGTTGATGGCGGAGTTGTTTTTGTGTGGTCTGATACAAGAACAGGCGTAAGAGATGTGTGGGCACAGAAATATGACGCTAACGGCAATTGCTTATGGACAGAAGGTGGAATACTAGTAAATGGTGAATATAGTAGACAAGAAGATCCTGTTATTATCGAATCTGGAAACGGGGATGTGATTATTGCCTGGGTGGATTTCAGAAACGAAGAAGCTGGTGATATATATGCACAAAAAATATCCAGTGATGGTGTATTACAATGGGCTGAAGAAGGTGTTCCTCTTTGTTTGTTTGAAGATATACAAATATCACTTAATATTGTACCGGATGATAATGGTGGTGCTTATGTAATCTGGCTCGATAGTAGACCTATCAGTAGTACTGATATTTATGGAACTCATATTGATACAAATGGAAATATTGTTTCCGGTTGGGCGGATGATGGTAACCCGATAGCTAATGCGAGTGGTAGTCAGAATCAACATACATTCTGGGAAGATGGATCAAACGGAGCTATTGTAGCATGGCATGATGAAAGAGATCCTTATGATGCCAATATTTATATGCAGCGTATTACTTCTAACGGAGACCTCTTATGGGGAGAGAACGGGAATCTCTTAACAGGAGTTTCCGGACCACAGGAAAAACCAAAGATAACTCCCGATGGAACAGGAAACTTTATTTTCTCATGGCGTGATATGGGAACAGATAATTTTGGAGACATTAAAGCTCAAAGAGTTGACCTGAATGGTGATCTGCTTTGGACAAATGAAGTAGAAATATATGTTGGAGAAGCTATCCAGCGTAATGCAAGAATTACAAAAGCTTCCGATAATGGAGCAATTATTGTATGGGAAGACGGTAGAAACGAAGCAAGTGAAAACTATAAAGATCTTTATGCACAAAAACTGGATATTAACGGTAATTTACAATGGAATACTTCAGGAGTTGAAGTTGTTCAGGCCTTAAATGATCAATTAAATCCACGACTTAATGGTGACGATAATGGCGGTGCCTGGATCATCTGGGAAGATGGTAGAGTTAACAACCATCCTTATGAAGATATTTATATTCAGCATGTGAATTCAAACGGAACATTTGAGTTGCCGGTAAACGGTTTTAATGTATGTTCAGCTGATGGTTGGCAATTTTCACCGCTTGTAAAACTTTCTGAGAATAAAGTTTTCTGTGTATGGGGAGATAATAGAACAGGTTCAACGGGATTGTATGTTCAATTACTGGATACTTATGGAAACACAATTTTAGAAGATGACGGTGAAATAATATACTATGGTCTTTGTGGTGATTCACATAATCAGAAGATTCTTACTAATAATGATAAAAAGATCGTGATCTGGGAAGATACCAGGAATGCCGGTTATGGATTTCAAATATATTACCAGATAGTTAATGATAATGGCTCTCTTGAACTTGAAGAAGATGGACAGCCAGTAACAACTCTTACCGGTTATGATCAAGAGAGTATGGATGCTGATATTTATCCTGATTCCGATATACTTGGAATGGTCTGGGAAGAAAACAAACTTGGTTACAAACAAGTTTATGGACAGGCTATAGATCTCGAAGGGAATATGATCTGGTCACAAAATGAAGGTTTACAGCTTGGTGAATCTGATGCTGAACAAAGTAAACCTAAGATTTCAATAGTGGATAATAACAGCATTCTTGAATATTATGTAGGTTGGGAAGATTTTGCTGTTTCTGGTGATTCACGTATTGTAGGTCAGAAAATTGTTAATGGCAATCTGGAATGGGGAGTAGGTGGTAAAACTATCGTTGATAGAGCTGGTAATGATAAACTGAGTGACGTATCCCAAGGTTATTATGTTTGGCAAAGCATCGGAGGTAACACAAACATATTCTGCATAATGGTGGATGAAAATGGTGATCCTGCAACTGGTTGGGATGCTGAAGGTTTGGATGTATGCATAGAAGATGGTAATCAGAATAACGCTAGAATAATGGACGTTCCTGATGGTTTACTGATAGTTTGGGATGATTATAGGAATGGCAGCATAGATATTTATGGACAGATAGTAACTCCTGAGGGAACAATACTTTGGGAAGATGGTGGTGTTCCACTTGTCGATGTTGAAAATGACCAGTTTTTTTCAAACATGATCTATAATGATGCAATTTTTATAGTTTGGACCGATTTTCGAACAGGTTCTTTTAATGATATTTATATGCAGAAATTTGATATGAATGGAAACGAGATCTGGCAGACTGGCGGTGTTGAAGTTATTGTTCAAGAAAGTTATCAGGAAGCTCCATATTTGGTAACTGATGGTATAAATTATATGGTTTTCTGGGAAGATTACTCTAGTGGATTTGAATCTGAATTATTGGCACAAATGCTTGATGAAAATGGTGAAAAAGAAATAACATGGCCAAATACCGGACTTACTATTTGTAGTGAACTTAAAAATCAGAATGCTCCGAAAGCTGTTAATGATGGTGAATATTCGTATGTGATTTGGGAAGATACTCGCTCAAGCGGAAAAACTGATATTTATAATGTATATCTTCAAAAGGTAAAATTTGAACCGGTTGGAGTTGATGATCCTCAAATTCATCATCCGGGTAATATATTAATGCAAAATTATCCTAATCCATTTAACCCTACAACGAATATAGATTTCAGCTTGAAACAAGATTCTTTCGTTTCACTTAAGATTTACAATGTTCGTGGACAAAAAGTAAGAACACTGGTTACTGATGAAATGCAAGCTGGATATCATAGTGTGGTTTGGAATGGAAAAAATGATTCAGGTAAAAATGTATCTAGCGGTATATATTTCTCTTGGTTTGATACAAAAAATGAAAATGGTGATTATACAAGCGTGAAAAAAATGATCCTCTTAAAGTAGGAGAACGATGAAACAATTAATTACGGTCTTATTAGTATTGCTAATTGCGGGGCTTTCAGCACAAGTTGTGTTGGATCCACGATATCATACTTATGAAGAAATACTTCAGGAAATCAACGATCTACAGGCAAATCATCCTGATATTGTAATGGTTCAGCAAATTGGAACCACTCTTGGTGCAGATCCATATCAAGACCCAATTCCTATCTTTGCAGTAAAGCTTTCTAACAACGTTACAGTTGATGAAGATGAACCAGCAGTAATGTATGCAGGACAATGTCATGCAGAAGAAGTGCTTGGCGTTGAGATCACAATGTACATGATCCATGATATTGTGGAAAATAGAATGATCGATCCGTACAACTTTTGGCTGGATGAATTAGAAATGTGGTTTGTTCCAACCTATAATCCGGAAGGTTTGCAGGTTGTAATGGATGGTTGGGATGTTACTTTTCGTAAGAATAAAAGAGATTATGAAGAAAATGGTATATTTAATTATGAAGTTGGAGCCGGTGGAGACATAGATGGTGTTGATACGAATAGAAATTATGGATTCAACTGGATTCATGGTGATATATGGGGAGTAGGTGGTCCCCAAGAGTGGAATGACTATTATCGTGGACCTGGACCATTTTCTGAAGGTGGAACGCAAGCAATACGAAGTCTTGCAGAAGAACAGCATTTTATCTATTCAATAAACTGGCATTCATCCAGAACCGGTAATTTCTCACAAAAAGTATACTACCCATCTAACTGGGCAAGTGTTAAACCAACTCCTGATCTTGGTTTAAGTCAAACTATTGGTGAAACAGTTGCCGGCTTAATTATGAAAGAAGATCATTCAGGACCTTATGAACCTTATGCATCTTCAGGAAGAAAAGGGAATGCTCATGACTGGTTCTATAAAGCACATGGAACTATTCAGCTTCTAATTGAATGCGGAACGCAAAATCTTCAACCAAATAATGATCCACCTTTATATTTAGTAGATGATACCTGTGAAAGATGTAGTATTGGAGCGTATTGGCTTCTGGATAGATCTCTTGGGTATAATGCTCCCGGAGCTATGCTTACCGGGCATATCACCGATGCGAATTCAGGTGATCCATTAGTTGCAGAAGTTATAATTGAAGAAGCTGATGCATCCTATTTTGATTCTCGAAATTCCGATGAACTTTATGGTCGTTACTGGCGTCCACTACAAGCCGGAACATATACAATGAGAGTTGTAAAAAGAGGATATGAAGAACAACTGGTAGAAAGCATTACTGTGAATAACTCATTATGGAAAGTTGAAGATGTTCAGCTTACATCAATCTCAGAAGTTATCGTGAGTGGTTCTGTAAATTTAGATGGGAATCCCATTAATGCGACAATTATCGTGGATAATGGAGAATATTTCCTTGCAGATACAATTGAAGTTGTAAATGGAGATTTTACTTTTTCAAATTATGAAGGTGAGCATCAATTAACTGTTTTTGCTGAAGGATGTGTACCTTCAACTCAATTAATAGATTTACCCGCTGGGACATATGATCTCGATATAAATTTACTTGAGGAAGTTGAAGTATTTGTAGAAGATTGGGAAGATGATCTTTCCGGCTGGACGATTACAGGGGACTGGGCAATAACTGAAAATTCCATTATAGGAGATTATTCAGTAACCGATAGTCCTGATGAATTCTACGAAAATGGATCTACTGCATCTTTAACAACAGCAAATCCAATAAATATGGATAGTGTAAGTACGGATGTATGTCTTACTTTTTGGCATAAATATTATGTAGAACACGATTTTGATAATTGTATCGTAGAATATTCATTTAATGGTTCGGATTGGACAGAGTTAATTCATTTTTCTGGTGTCAGTGATGACTGGGTTCAGGAGTTCATTTTCGTTCCGGAACTTGTTGATCATCATGTCTATCTTCGCTTTAAAATGGTTGCTGATAATGTATTGGATGACCCAGGTTGGTGGATTGATGATGTAAAAATAATTGCCTCAACAGGTGCTTATATAGATAACTATATACCTGTTTATAGTTCTGAGCTTATTGGTAACTATCCAAATCCGTTTAACCCAGAAACAGTGATCTCATTTTCGGTACTTGAAAGTTCTGTAAATACTGAGATCTCAATATTCAATATAAAGGGACAGAAAGTGAGAACGCTGGTTAATGAGAAGTTATCAACAGATTTTTACACTCGTAGTTGGGATGGTAAAAATGATGTGGGAAGATCAGTTACCTCTGGTATTTATTTCTACAAAATGAAAAATGGAGATTATTCCAAAACCAGAAAGATGATCCTCTTAAAATAGATATATTTAACTAAATATGAATAAATCAGAGCACCGTAATCGGTGCTTTTTTATTTATCAAAATATACCAAATAGAACTAAAGCTGGAATAATTATTGCATTAATAATGTAAGTTGAAATATATAAGGAAGGTTAAAATTTATT
>JAYEKK010000222.1:0-9535 GCA_034660955.1 Candidatus Cloacimonadota bacterium
CGTGATGATCTTTGCAGCATTTGTTGCCCCTTCTAGAGCATATTTATGATAGCGTTCATCTTTTTTAAATCCCATTAGATCAGTGCCATGAACCGTTACTACATAGGGGATACCACTCTTTAAAGCAGCATAAGGTGTGATCCATAAATGTTGTGCATGAATAATATCAGGGTTGAAATCTGCAACAACTTCTTTTGTAACTTCAATAAATGTATGAACATATTCTTCAACTTGCTCATCGGAGATATTATAGAACGTATTTAAACTGCGTGGATGAGTTGTGAAGCAGGGAAAATTGAAATCAAGGTCGAGGTCAAGATTGAGATTAAGGTCAAGATTGAGATTAAGGTCAAGGTCGAGGTCAAGGTTGAGGTCAAGATCGAGGTTTTTTGCACACATTATTGTTCTTCTTTTGAAGGAATATTCTTTATTATCCTGCTCACAATCTATATCAATAACAAAAACTTCATGACCTTCTTTTATTAATTCCTGTGCAATATTTAAAGTGTAAATTCCACTTCCCGAACCCTGCAAGGGAAAATGGTTTATCAATAATACTCTCATTTGACAACTCCTGTTTTATTGCCACCTGTCTTCGTTAAAACTACGCCAAGGCAGGCTGACTTTCACTGACTTTTTTGACGAAAATATTTTAACATATAATCCAGTTAATTACTTTTGTTTCATTTTTTTATTGAATTCCTTGTTTGATATTAATTATTAATTATTAATTTGTCGTAGTCAACTCTCCATATGGTCAGAAACATCGGAAGCCTGATCCTTGCTCTCCGAGAATTTTTCTGTTGTATGCATTAATCGTTCACTGAGCTTACTTGATACGATCCACAAAAGTTTAGCAGAAAGTTCACAGTTATCTTTGAGCAGCTCTAGAAATTCTTTATTATTAATTTTTAAGAGGTCTACATCAGAAGTTGCAATGATAGAAACCTTATGTTTAGATTCAAAGAATATCGATGTTTCATTAAAATGATCTCCTTCTTTAATTTTGGAAACTAAAATATCATGATCGGAATTCTCTCTTTCTTTAATGACATCCAAAGTTCCCTGAAGAACTACATAAACATTTGCATCCATATCACCAGATTTGAAAACACATTCACCTCTTATCAGGTTTATTATTTCTGAAATATCGAAAATGCTTCTTAGTTCCTTTTTTGTAAAATTCTTAAACATCTTAATATCACGTAGATGCAAATTTTGATGAATACTTGTTTTTTCTAATAATTTTCTTTTTTCGATCTGATATTTATCAAATTTAATAACTTGTCCTTCTTTGATTATTTTTTTAAGAATATTTCCAAAGGGTTTTGTTTGTTCCAAAGTGGCTCGCCATTCTTTTTGGAATTTAAGATATTCCTCAAAAGTATTATAGTGGGGGATCGCATCATATTTTGCGAGATAGATATTCTCAATTGTTCCCTTACAGGCTTCCACATCTCCATCTGCAAGATAATTTAAAGCAAGAATTATATTGGTTTTGAAAATTTTATCTCCCAGATCCGGCTTCATAAATGAACCGGGGTAAGGATCAAAATCTTCCGGTTTAATTTCATGAAGATTAGTTTTATAGGTTTGGGTATCAAATTTAGATTTATCATAAAGGAATCTATAGATGTCTTCTCGGAATCTTTTCCAAACTGGATGCTTTTTAGATGGAGGTAAATGTTTTATTGCCAATGTATTATCTAAAAAGAAATTGAAGCCGAAAATCCGGGCATTAATTACATAATCCGTATCTTCTCCTCTTGTAATTCGCGGATCAAAAGGAACAATTCGCATTAGATTTCGGTGTATTACCATTGCTCCACCAAAGGCAAATGGTGTTTTCTTCAATCGCGGTTCACTTCCAATAATTTTATCAAAAGCTTCACGTTTTCCACCAAAGCGATCCCAATATGTCATCCACGGAACAATATTTACTTTATCATAATACTCATTATCTTCATTTAAATAGTAACCGGCAACTCCATCTATTGTGTTTCCATAAAATCTTTTACCAATAAATTCTTTTGCTTTTGTTACAAACTTTGGATCTTCAAATACTTCGTCATCATCGATGAGTAGCGCAATTTCAGCATCCAGAATATATGGCACAAAAATACACATGTTTCTTATGTGAGCATAATTATCTAAACTTAAAATGTCTTCATCGGAATAATCTTTATAAAGTTCCTTTTTTAACTTTGTTAAGTTTGATTCTGTAAACAGGATCGTATCTACTGGAATATCTGCTTTGAGCAGCATTTTTTCGAGCTTTTGTTTCATCGGTTTTTCATATTTTTTATTTGTGGCAATTGCAATGATAACCAAAGTGAATTCATTATCTTCAAGAATATGCAATGAATCTAGAGTTCGCCCTAAAGTCCCTTCTTCATTTATTGGTGTAGGATGATCAAAAACCTTATCACCTTCTTTCCATTCGTTATTAGGTCCCGTCCAGTATGATGGAATTACCATATATGTTCGCATTTTTACTCCTTATTTAATAATCGTCTTAATTTCTTCCATGCTGACATTAAATCTTCATAATGTTTAATATCTTCATCTAATTTCTGATATGAAAGTTGGAAAGCTTTGGGTAGTTTTAAGAACCTTTCATCATTAAAAAACTCAGCAGCAGATCCACTGCCAATTAAGAGTGATTCGTATCTTTTTTCTATATTAATGTCTTCTGCGGCAAGTGCATATTTATTTCTTATCCAATTTAAAAATGGATTTCTAATCACCCAACCCATGCAGGCATAATAGAAACGGTCTAAATTTTTCTGCTTAGTTATTTCAGGTTTATTAGGGAAATCTCCAAAACAATTATGAAAGATGAGAAGGTCAATATCCACACATCTTCCCAGTCCATGAATTTCCGGACCAAATAAAGTATCTTCTCCACGACCTAAGAAACATTCATCATCAAGAATTAAAGTTGTTGAGAAAAAAGGAGGAATAATATCAATTTTGGAAAGGTCAAGTACCATATTTCCACCGAGAGCTTTTTGTGTATCGAAAATATTTTTGGAATGTGTATTTCTTGTAACCGGAGTATCCACACTTGAAATATAATAAAACCTGTCTTCCTTTTGAAGACCACGAAGAAGCTCCATTAAATAAGGGAAATTCATTTTGGGAATTATGTAGTAACCAGTATAATCACTTGATGTTAAAATGACATCCTTTTCTTTTAAATATTTTAAATGTGAACCAACAAAATCTATATCAATGAAATTGTGTTTCCCATCATGAAATTCTGCTAATATCTTTGGGTAAATATCAGTATCAAAAAACATCAGGTAATCAATTCCCAGCATTAATGCTGCGATAAGCACATAATTTCTGGAGATTCCGTAAGCTACCATATCATATTTTTCTTTGTTTGGAGTTCCTAAGATTGTTCTGATCTCGTTTTTTGTTAAACCGAGTTTCAGTAGAAACGAATCTAATATTGGAGCATCACCTCTTTTAACTGCTGTTACCTGACACTCCTTTTGTAATGCGTTTAATACAGAAGGATTAATTTCATCTTCATAGGAAATTATTAAATGTTCTACTTTATGACCGTATTTTTTTGCATTTTCAAGAAAAGATTCAATAGGGTCTAATCGAATCAAACTTTTAGTAATAATGCCAAATGCCTTTCTTTCATTTTCCATAGTTAATCCTTTGTTTAACAATTAACCTGAATAATGTGATTTTATTTATTGTCAAATTAAAATCAGTTTTTTGTTTACATCATATTTAGAATTTCGTTTTTATCCTTTTTTAATTATGAATTTGTAATCGTTAGAGTTTTAATATTTGAAATTGGATATGTACTCGTTTTCATGGTTAGATCTTAGTCATAAAAATATTGAATAGATTAAAGAAATAGGGCAAAAATTATGCAAGAAATTCCTGATAAAGTAAAAGCCAAATTAAAGTTGATTCCGTTTTCTCCCGGTGTTTACATCATGAAGAATACATCAGAGAATATTATCTATATTGGTAAGGCAAAAGTACTACGGAATCGGGTGCGATCATATTTTACGGGAACTCTTTCAGATTCCAAGTCCATAGAAATGGTCAATAAAATTGCAGATTTGGAATACATCCTTACAAAAACAGAAAATCAGGCATTGGAATTGGAAGCGAATTTAATAAAAAAGCATAGACCTAAATATAATATTCAGCTCAAAGATGATAAAAGTAAACCATTTATTAAAGTTACAATTAAGGAACCTTTTCCTCAAGTTCTTGTTACAAGAGAGCTTAAGAAAGACGGCTCAAAATACTTCGGACCTTATACCGATACAAAAGCTCTTAGAAAAACAATGCGCATTCTGGAATGGATCTTCCCAATAAGAACATGTACAAGAAATATTCCGGAAGGAGAACCAGCATTCAAACGACCATGTATGAATTTCCAATTAGGAAAATGCTCAGCTCCGTGTGTTGGGAATATTAGCAGGGAAGAGTATAAAAAAAATGTAACAGCGTTAATCCGATTTATAAAAGGAAGAAATCAGGATGTTATTAGTGATCTTACATTACGAATGAAAGAATACTCTTCTAAACTCAATTTTGAAGAAGCGGCAAAATTTAGAGACAAAATTGGAAATATTCAAAAATTGAATAGATCTAAAAACATGTTTTTTACAGATGAAAAAAACAGGGATGTAATTGGAGTTTATCAGGAAGGCAACAAAGCTGCAGTTGCTGTACTGAAGATACTTTCCGGTAAATTATTAAATAAAGAGATATATTCATTAAATAATACTGAAGGAACAACTTTAGCACAGATCATGGAAGCATTTTTGAAGCAGTATTATTCTTCTAAGTTAAAAGAACTTCCGTTCCGAATATTCCTGCAAACAGAACCTGAAGACCTTGAAACTCTTAACAAATGGTTAAAAAATAAATTAATAACTCCCAAGAAAGGTGATAATAAAGCGTTAATTACTATTGCACGAGAAAATGCTTTTAATTTTGTGGAAGAGGAAAAATTAAAATATCTTAGAAAAAGCAATCGAACTATTTTTCCGATAAAGGAACTAAAGGATAAACTCAATCTGAATAAGCTCCCCAGAAAAATGATCTGTATTGATATTTCTACGATACAAGGCATAGATACAGTTTCATCATTGGTGTTTTTTGAAAACGGGAAACCAAAGAAAAAAAACTACAGACATTTCATCATGAAAACAGTGAAGGGGCAGGATGATTTTGCTTCGATGGAAGAGACAATGAAACGTTATCTTATTAAGATCGAAGAAAACGAAAAACCGAATCTGATCGTAATTGATGGTGGGAAAGGACAGCTCAGTAAATCATATAACACTCTAAAAGAAATGAAGATAGAAGGTATTGAGATGATATCTTTAGCCAAACGTATAGAGGAAGTATTTTTGCCCGGCAGTAAAAGTTCGATCATTCTACCACGTAACTCTTCGGCACTTCGGGTTCTTGTTAAAATCCGTGATGAAGCACACAGATTTGCCATTACATTCCATAGAAAAAGAAGAAAAAAACGAACACTAATAAGTGAACTTGATAGTATTTCTGGAGTTGGTGAACAGACAAAATTTACCTTATTAAAGAAATTTGGTTCGGTAGAGAATATCAGGAATTCTTCAATGACAGAATTGATAAGCGTTAAGGGAATTGGAGAAAAAAGTGCAAGTATAATTCTTGAATATTTATCCAAAAAATAATAATTTATTTGACACTTCTATCAACCATAGTTTTTTCAGATAATAAATATATTAAATGTGAGAGTATATATGAAGAAATTAACATTTTTATTAATATTACTAACAATTAACATTTCTATTTTTGCATCAGTCATCGATAGTTTAAACACTGAACTAAATGAACCCAATGTAGATAAAGGTGAAATTTATATTCAACTTTCCGCAGAGCATTTGAATATCTCTCCAGAAAAAAGTATTGAATATGCTAAATCTGCCCTTGAATATGCTAAATCTTCTGAAGCTAAAGTTGAATATTTAAATCAATTGGGGGTAGCATATGAGTATTCAGGGAAATATCATGATGCATTACTTGAATACAATAATGCATTAAAACTGGCTGAATCAAGTTCTAATACAAAGGGAAAAGGTGTATCCTTACTTAATATTGCTATTGCTAAAACGCAATTAGCAGATTATGATAATGCTCTCGATTTTGTTTTGAGAGCTATAAAGATATTTGAGAAAGAAAATGATGAAAAGCATCTAACTAGTGCTTTGAACAATCTTGGGAATATTTATTTGCAAATAAATGATCCCAATAGGGCACTTTATTATTATAAAATAGTATTACAAAATAGGCAAGAAACTGAAAATGAACCCGGAATTGCAAAAATACTTCATAACATTGCATTAGTTTATTTTGATTTAGAAGAGATGGACAAAGCTTTAGATTATCTTGAACAATCACTGAAAAGTATGAAGAAAATAGATGATAAATTTGGAATGGCATTTTGCTATAATAATTTATCTGGTATCTACGAACTAAAAGAAGAATATGAGAAGGCTAATAAATACAATTTTATGGCTTTAAAGCTTTTTGAAGAAATTGAAAACCCTGAAGGTATAGCACATACTTGTAATCTTCTTGGCTCAACTTTCCTATTGATAAATCAATACAAACAGGCTTTTGGATATTTTAAAAGAAGTATGAAATTAGCTGAAGAAATGAATTTAACAGAACTTATTTCTGAGAATTATAAAGCATTATCAGTTTATTATGATGCAATTGGAAACTACAAGCAGGCTTTTATATATCTCAAAATACATAAAGCAAAACATGATTCCATTTATTCGGAGGAAAAGAGTCAGAAAATTGCAAATTTACAAAATCAATTTGAAATTGAAAATAAAGAAGAGAAGATAAAAAGATTGCAGGAAAATAAGGTGTATCAGAAAAAGATTACAACAATTCTTGTTCTTGGTTTAATATTTGGTTCAATTGTTCTGGCTTTTTTATTTTTTTTATATAAAGAAAAAATTAATGAGATTAGCATTAGAAAAGATACAGAAGACAAATTACATGATAGTGAGCATAAATTCCGACAACTTACGGAGAATATTTCTATCGCTGTCTTCACCTTCAATATGGAGGGTAATTTTACATATGTGAATCCTTCTACAACAACAATAACAGGCTTTTCAGAGAAAGAGCTTTTATCTAAAAAGTTCTTTGATATTGTGCATCCAGAAGATAGAGAACAGGTAATGACCAGAGGGTTCGATCGTATAAAAGGTGAACACGTTGTTCAGCAATATGAGTTTAAAATAATCACGAAACAAGGAGATATTAGGTGGATAGAGATATTAAATAGTCGAACAACGATTGACGGTTTGGTGGTAGTTCTGGGAACAGCTACCGATATTACAGAACGCCGATATGCAGATCATAGAATTATTGAAAGCGAAGGAAGATACAAATATCTAGTTGAATCTATTGAAGAAGGACTTATCATCGCTGATGAACTTGAAAACTTTACTTTTACCAATAAAGCGGCAAGAGAAATATTTGGTTATTCTGAGGATGAAATGGAATTTATGAATTTTCAGAAATTAGTTTCTTCAAAAGATTTTACTAGATTAAAATTAGAAACTGATAAACGAATAAAGGGACAAAGCTCAAAATATGAACTAGACATTATTCGTAAGGATGGTGAGAAAAGACTGCTCTCGGTTACTGCAAGTCCGTTATTTAATAATGAAGATTATACTGGGTCAATTGGAATTTTTGTAGATATAACAGAAATTCGTAAAGCTGAGGAAAGAATAAAATCTCAGTTACGTGAAAAAGAAGTAATGCTTCAAGAAATTTATCATCGTGTAAAAAATAACCTTCAGATCATTTCAAGTATGTTGAAGTTACAAGCTTCCTATGTTGATGATGAATTATCTACACAATTATTCCGTAATTGTCAGCATCGAGTTAAATCTATGTCTCTTGTTCACGAAAAGCTATATAGATCTGACAATCTTTCTAAAATCTGTTTTAAAGATTATACAGAGTCACTTATTAAAAATTTATTTGCATCTTTGAATATCAGTGGCAATAGAGTGAACTATGAACTTGATATAAATGATGTGGAATTAAACATATCTCTTGCAATTCCTTGCGGTTTAATAATTAATGAATTGATTACGAACGCATTAAAATATGGTTTCCCGGATGACAAGCAAGGTCTCATTAAAATATCAATGAATAAACTTGATAATGGAAAATTGAATTTGACAGTTTGGAATAATGGAATCGATTTACCTGAAGATTTTGATATGGACAATTTAAGCTCTTTTGGTATGCGACTTGTAGATATTCTGAAGTTACAATTAGAAGCTGAATTGATCATTGAAAGAAAAGAAGGAGTAGCTTTTAGCCTTATCTTCACAATACCCGATTGATCTCATTGGAGGAATATTGCTCAATAAGAAACATATTATATCTCTATTATTAATAATTCTGTCTATAAAATTGTTCTCAATTTCAGAAATTGATAGTTTGGAAGCTGTTCTGAACGAAGTTAGCGGAATAAAAAGGATCGCAATTTTAAACGAACTTTCATTACAATATAGAAAAGTGAATGTAGAGATTAGTTATGATTGTGCTACTCAAGCTTATGAACTTGCAAAGAAGGAGAATGATGAAAAAGGTAAAGCCGATGCTCTAAATAATATTGGTCACTATTTCAGAAAAACCCATGATTTTGAGAAAGCTTTTGAAAATTTCCAACTGGCTCTTGATATTTATCGTGAGCTAAAAGCCGATTATGATGTTGCAAACGTATATGATAATATCGGTCATGCATATTGGTTTAAAGGGGATTTCCCTAATGTTTTAGACTACTTTAAACGGTCATTGGGAATATTCATTGCTTTAGAAGAACCAGGGAGACAATCATTATCTTATAATAACCTTGGGTGTGTGTATTTCCGATTGGGTATGTATGATGAATCAATGAGCAATTTTCTGAATTCATTAAGCATAAGAGAAAGAATAGACGATCCGAAATTACATTCTACATTGAATAATCTTGGGAATATCTATGTACGACTAAGTGATTATGAAAAAGCTTTAAAAATGTATCAACGATCATTGGAATATAAGCGCAAGGCAGGAATAAATACTCAATCTACATTGAATAATATTGGAAATATCTATATACAAAGAAATGATTATGAAAATGCATTAAGATATCTTTCCGAAGCACTTAAAATTAATGAAGAAAATGAAGACGAAAAAAGAATAGCTACAAGTTTGAATAATATCGCGATCGTTTATGAAGAGGAAGGAAAGATAGACGAAGCGTTATATAATTATCAAAAAGCACTTGAATTAAAACAAAAAGTAGGGGACACATACGGATATGCAAATACATCTAAAAATCTGGGTAATATCTTCCTCATTAAAAAGGATTATAAACAGGCTGACTTCTATTTGCAGGAGACTTTAGAAATTGCTAAAAAGATCAAAGCAAGAGATATTATTAAAGATGTATATGAATTGATGTCTATACGTTATTCTAAAA
>JAYEKK010000223.1:0-2150 GCA_034660955.1 Candidatus Cloacimonadota bacterium
TACTGCTTGATCTCGATATCCTGCCAAGTCTGACTGTTCTATCAATCCAGCCGTGACCATAGGTTGAAAAAGTTCTCGATACCAATCCCTAAAATCATTCTCAAACACTTTTCCTGGCCGGTTACCAGTAAGGATTTTTTTAAGACTCTTTTTTACTGATTGAAAAGCCTGCCAATATCCTCGTGCAGCCAGTGCATCATTTTTCCTCTGATCATCCTGATGATATTCAGGATCCCAGTTTCCACTTTTAACTCTATTTATAAGTTCTTTTGTAACTTGATACCCCTCAATAGAAAGAGAGTTATACGCATCTGTTTGATATACTTCATCAACTTGTTCTAAATATGCTATGATATTACCTGGTATACCAGGAGAATTAGGAAATACACTAATAACCTGATCTCTCATTTCCTGCCACATAAGATTAATACGGGGAACATATGGAGAGCCTGGGCTAATTATTACTATTGTTGGTAATTTTTCCTTGAATGGATCTGTTTCACGAATGGCATAACCTGCTGATTTAAATGTTCTAATAATTTCTTCAGCAAATAATTTCTTACCTACATTACGAAATGCTCCTGCCAACTTTCCTGCAATTACACTATGTCCCCCGTCTAAGAGTGGGCCTAAAATATCTGAAACATCTCGAATCATAAATAATGCTGTCCTTGCATCAGTTGGGCTAGATTCGAAAAACCTCTGTGTACAATTGATAAGTGCATAAGGCAATGATAGATGCCGAATACCTTTTAACACCTTTATCTGACTAGCTTTGGGGATATCTTGTTTTAGGTCAACTATGGATGTGTCAAATAATAAAGATGTAACATTGTTCTGGCCTTTTGGGCTCCGTATAATAAGTTGGTTAGGCACTGTCCAGTTTCCACTTATTATTGAAAGAGATTGTTCAGGAGACAATATCCATTTATTAGAAAACCTTTCTTTTAAATATTGTGAGCAAAAATCCCAATAAGATATGTACCATGCTGTGCTTTCACCTGGTTGTTTATCAGGTAAATCAGAGATATACCATCCCTGCATAACCTCTTGTACATAACCTTCCTTCTGAAGTCGTTCTCTATGAGTACGTGTTAATTCTCCAGGTCTGAATACAACAGATTTATTCTTTTTCTGAAGTTTTCTCAGCTCCTCCAAAGATTCTGCCAGTTTGTCTTTTGCTAAGGCCATGTTTTCTGCTTTTTTAGTATAATCTTACTGTACTAGTTTGGTTTGTTGTACTGTTACTAGTTTAGCTTGTTGTGCTGTTACTAGTCTAGCTTGTTGTGCTGTTACTAGTCTAGTTTGTTGTACTGTTACTAGTCTAGCTTGTTATGCCAAGTATTTATACAAATATTAACTAATTAAGTTTCAAAATGTTCTATCCAGGAGCAAATATATCAATAAAATATAATTGAAGCTTAATTTCTAGAATAAAGATAATATGTAAATAGTATTTACCAGAGCATTACGGATGCAAAAAAGGATAGCACAAGGCGAGCAGAATGAATCTGCAAATGTTCGCGCTGAAGCAAGTGGATACTTCAGCAGGGTTTGGAGCAAGCGGATGCAGGTCCTTCGTCGTTCACTGCGTTCTCTCCTCAGAATGACAGTTTTTACTTACAGGCTTTGTATTTCATCATTTAAGAATTTTAATTGAGGGTTTTTAGTAGTAATTAGTGTTAGTTTTTTCTCTCTTCGCCAACCTTTAAGTTGTTTTTCCCGCTTTATTGCATCAGATATATACTCAAACTTCTCATAGTATATCAAATAGTGGCAGTTATATTTTTTTGCAAATCCATTCCATAAACCGCAGAAATGTTTATGAACCCGTTCACCCAATTCACTGGTAACACCAATATATAAAACAGTCCTGTTCTTGTTGGTCATGATATATACATAATGTTCTTTACACTGGTACATACTGGAAAATCTTTTAAATTTCAACAACCCTTTATCTATTAATACTGAAATAGAGAAAATGTCCGCTATTTATTAAAAAGCTTAAGGCCAGTAAACTCAAACTGTCATTCTGACGATCCCGTCCCGATGGCTATCGGGATCGGGGGAGGAAGGATCTGCCAGCCCTGGCATCAACGCATTTATTCTCATCCTGCCAGATATGTGCACAAGGCGAGCAGAATGAATTG
>JAYEKK010000224.1:0-2138 GCA_034660955.1 Candidatus Cloacimonadota bacterium
CAAGGCTTTCTTCCATAAGGTCTGCCCAAAATAATGCACTTACGGACATTTTAAAGATTGAAGATAGTTTCAACGAAAATGATCTTTATTCCAATTTGGATTGGTTGAGTACACATCAGGAATCAATGAGTCCACTCCGAAAACCCTCTACGGCACAAAATGATAAACAAGAAAAATTGCAGAATTTATTAGTCAAAAAGTTAGAAAAAAAAGTGCAAAAAATTGAAGAAAAAGCTTTACAGATACGGCTTTATTAATACTTTTGTCTTTGAAAATTGAATGATTTGGAGATCAAAATGCACAGAAAAAATAAAGAACATTTGCAGGGTAATTTGTTTTATGATTTTCCTCAGACAATGTCTGAATTTATTGATATGGTAAAGGAAACGAAAGAATATTCTTTTTATGAAAATATTTTTTGCGAGATAGATGAGTCGATTTTTGAACCTCTTTACTGTAAAAATAATGGTCGTCCCAATGCTCCTATAAATACAATGGTATGTGCATTATCATTGAAAGAAGAGCATGAGTGGTCTTATTCCGAGATGTTTAGCGAGATAAAATACAACCTTGCAGTGCGAACTGCTTTGGGATTATTTTCTTTTTACGGGATGCCTTTTTCAGAATCTACCATATTCCAATTTCAAAATCTTATTTATAATTATGAGTTAAAGACAGGGATAAAGTTGTTCGAGAAGGCTTTTGATAACTTAGTTCATAAACATATCAAGAAGTATAAAATAAAAACCGACATAATTCGATTAGACTCATTTATGATAGACAGCAACATTCGTAAATACGGTCGTCTTCAATTTCTGATAGAAATAATCAAGCGTTTATATAGGGTATTGGAAACAAGGGACAAGAAGAGATTTAAGAAAATTTTTAAACCTTATAATCATTTGACTTCCGAACATTATATTTATGAATTAAAATCGGGAAAAATTCCATCTGAGCTGAACAAAATAGCTGACATATATTATCTATTGAAAGTTAATCTTTCGCCATCTAATTATGAATCAAAGCAATCATATAAGAATTTTATAAGAGTCTTTGACGAGCATTTTTCCTTAGAAGATAAAAAGATTAGAGTGAAAATTCAATCTGAAATTGGGAGTGACACACTTCAATCTCCCGACGATACCGATGCAACTTACAGGAAAAAACGCAAGGTGTCATATCGTGGTCAATCGGGTAATGTTGTCGAAACGGCAAATAAGGAAAACGATATAAATCTTATCCTTGATTTGTGTGCATTTCCGAACAATGTTGATGATAGCACAATTCTAAATGAGAGGCTGGATATTATCAAAGAAAAGACGGAAGATTTAAAGGAAGCTCATTTTGATGGCGGTTTTGGGAGTGAAGATAATGACAAAAAGATGAAAAAGTTAGAGATAAAACCTGTTCAAACTGCGATAAAGGGTAGAAAAGCAGAAGTGGTAATAGATATCAAAAAGGATGAAGAAAGCGAAGAGTTTGAAGTTAGTTGTCCCAATAATCAAACGGTGAAAGCAGAACGAACACCCAAACGTTTCAAAGCCTGCTTTAATAAAGAAATATGTAAAAGTTGTCCATTTTCAGATAAATGTCCTACAACTGTTCGTAAAAATTATCGTGTATATTATTTCTCTTCGGAAGATTTCCTGAAGCGTAAACGGCATGCAAATCTTCGGCACATTCCACCGGATAGACGAAACTTGCGGGCAAATGTAGAAGCAACCGTTCGTGAGTTTACTCGTCATATGCAAGGTCACAAATTAAAAGTTCGAGGAGCATTTAAAGCGGAGCTGTATTTATTTTCCGTAGGAATCATGGTAAACTTCGGAAGAATTTACCGATATTTGAAGAAAAAAGGGGAAAACGGAGGTCTTAGTTTCATTTTTAATTTTAACCCTCTTATTTTGTGCCAAATATTGTTGAAAATCAAACAAAACTTACTTAAAATAGACTCCCTTTTCCAAATTCAAACAACTTATCCATATTATGCTTCAAACTGAAACTGCTCTTTTCGGAGGAAACTCAGTAATTAAATCAAGATTGGGGTTCTCAGATTTCTCTTTAGCTTTGGTATAAGTTTCCATAATTTGAGTTTGATAACCTTGACCTTTATGACCATCATAGCCGGCATCAGGATC
>JAYEKK010000225.1:0-2134 GCA_034660955.1 Candidatus Cloacimonadota bacterium
AAAAAAGCACCGATTACCAAGAAAAACTGATAAAGTTTGTTTGAGAAAACGGACTTATCAGGAGGTAATCGATGCAAAGATATAGTATCACACAGGCGTTAGGTCTGCCAGAATATAAAATAATAGGCAGTGGTTCCGCTATTAACCATTTTATAAGCGGGAAAACTCCTCTAGAAGATAAATCAAGAAAACAGAGGGGCAAATTCGCTTGTGATTTTTGTCAATCAGTTCGCCCGAGAAGCCATTTTTGCTCTAGGACAGACACTTCTCCCTCATCGTCCGAAATGACAACATCTTAACAATATCAAATTATCAGGAACACTCTTAATAACTTAAGAAGGGGCAAAACTTTCGGTAGAGTAGAGTTCAGCGGTAACCATCATAGCCAAATATTTCTTTGTATGCTTATCCCTGATCTGCGGTTTAAGGTTTCGACCAATGAAGGCATGAAAAAGAATGTAGGCCAACATGGTGATCAACCAAAATCCTTCAATAGCTACAGGGTGGTGACAATACACATGATTCGCATGCCAATAATTTACCAACTCGTTAAAACCTTCATTTTCTATTTTCCAGCGTCCGTGCGCAAACTTCAAAAAAGTCTTCGTGCCAAGCCTCTTTTTAGGTATCGTAGTAACCCACGCCCACTTCGAGGCTTCCCAGTGAATTTTTTTAGTCTTTTGACGTCTAACACTCTTACGTTCTACAGTACTTACAACCCGCACCGGATGCCCTACTTGTGGCCATGACGTAAAATTCTCCATGTCCCAACATTCTATTTTAGTATTTCCATTCTGAAAAAATTCTGGCTTTACTCCTTTAAATAATCCGTTAGCATCTTTCAGCACATCCCTACGCTTATCTTTTAATACCGCAATAACTTCCTTGCCATGTTTTAATGCTAACTTTAAAAATGGCGCCTGTGCATATAATCCATCAGCTAATATCAAATCAAATGCTCTGGGATAATTTTTAAGAACACGCTTCAGCAATCTCATCGCACAGGCAACTTCACCTTCTCTCGGACGCTGCGATTCCATATCTAACGGCAACGTTATACCTTCGCACAACAAACTCACCATAACTAACCGATGGTAACTCTGCTTTACATCACCGCTGCTTTTATGGATAACTCTTTCCAGGCATCCTCCGCATTCACGCAGATAACTACTGTGATTCTCGTGGCCATCTAATATCAAAGCAAAACTTGTACTTCCATACGCCGGCTTTAGAGCTTTATTGCGTTTCATTCGACTATAAACGTGCTTGATGATTTCACGAATATCATCACAGACAATCTCTTTGAACCCATCACCTATCGCATCAGCACTGGGTAAATTATCCTTTATCCATTTTCGCCAATAACTTTGATCTTTATTTTGTTCTAAAGCATTTAAACTCCCTAACTGCCCTAATGCCATTACCATCGCGCCTGAAGCTATTGTTTTTGTTGATATTCGTGGCTTCTTTCGAGTATCACGCACTTCTTCAGAAAGAGAATCTAATCTAAATACCTTATCGCTGTATCTTAGTAATCGTCGTAAAATTTTTACTGCCTTATTTTCTCTAAACAGCTATTTGACACCTTTATCATTCTCTCGCAAATTTCTTTGTAATTCTTCACCCATTCCTTAATCTGTTTTTGCTTATCTTTAGGCACACATATCATTTTCCACTTTTTTCCCACCTTTACTGATAAATAAGTTGATACATGTCCACCTTCTTCCTTTGAACACCAGCAGCCTATCCGCCCACACTTCCGGCTGCTGGTTACCAATGTGCCGCATACAAAAAGCTTGCCATGCAGTATCTTTGATAACTGTGAACGTTCGTTGCGTTCTTCTGTCTTTAAATGACCCCTGTGTCTCATGCTGCCCCCTTTCTTAACTTACAGATATATTATGTAAGTTTTAAAGCAAAAAGTCAAGCAAATTGTAATGCGAATTTGCTCTTTGCTTTTTTCTTTCGATTATCGTCTAACCAGCAGGCCTAAAAGCGGAATCGCTGCTCAGACTGTAATAGCAAAGTTAAAATGTCCGGTTCTCATGGTTTCAGCATATTACAATCCCTGGCGGCATGCACCCCTTAAAGGGACACCCCTTCTTATCATTATTTGCAATTACCCTTAACTTAT
>JAYEKK010000226.1:0-66231 GCA_034660955.1 Candidatus Cloacimonadota bacterium
ATATAATTGAAATACAGATTTAGGTGATTGATTAAATTTTCCTTCATGAACAATTTCTGAACGTAATTTATAGGCATTGCTTATCTGCTCAGTAATAAATGAGTCTCTAAAATCTGTATTCTCTAACAACGATAAACTCCTATATTTTAATAGTTCTTTTTTGTTTCTTTCATCATTGAAAAGCAACAATGTTTCGAAAGCAATCATTATATTTAAAAGACATTGAGAAAGAAGATGTTTACTTGGAGTCATATAAACAGAAGAATCAAAAAAGTTAGACTCATCACTGGCGGTAGGCATCTTTTCTATAGAACTTACAGCCCAGTTTATACTTGATAAAATTCTATTTTCAACATCATCATATATTTCCTTTTTTAAGATTTTTGAAAAAGATTTAGCTGCTTTTGTTTCAAAATAAGTTTTTTCATTAAGGTTAATATTAAGTCTTACTGGAAAATAACTTGAAGTCTTAAAACTATCATTTGTTTTAAAGAATGTTTCGAAAGGCTTTGTTTTCGTTATACTTTTTACTCGATTCGGTTTATTATTCATAATATCATAATATAGAAATTTCAATAAATTAATATGGAGTAATGTAACATTAAAGGATTTTAATTTTGCAGCAGTAAATGTTCCCTTAAGGGTACATTTAGCCATTGATTGATTTACATAAAATGATAGTTCTTTTCTGAAAAATTTAATCCATTTTTGCTTTTCTTTAATTACTGTATTTTGTTTAAATAAATTTTTGATAAATTTCATTTCTTCATTTAATTGATAATTTGAGAAAGGATAAAAAGAAATAATACCAAAAGAAAATCGTGATTGAATTGTTAAATCTAAAATTGGGAAAAAAAGTTCATAGTTTTTAATTTGATCATTTATCTGTTTATTAAAATCAATTTCAAAGCTTTCAATTAATTTTATTTTTTTTTTGTTGAGAACTTAAAATAAGAACTTTGGATATTAATATAAGAAGATAGTTTTCAATATCCTTTTCTGAAACATCAATTGCTAAATTTCCTATTTTATATTCATTCTTAATAAAATTAGCTATTTTATAAAAAATTTCAGTTTCCTTTCTATCAAGTGCAAAATGACCATATTTGTTCATCCAAAATTTTTGCTTTTTCAACAGATCTTTTACTTCAAGATGTTTATTAGTTAAACAAATTGATTTAAGGCTATCTTTAACCATTTTTAGATTCTTCATATTTTTTCCTCAAATTTTGTATCATTTTTGTTTTTTGCTTCTTTGTGCCTTCGTGGTGAACTATCTTTTCAGCAATTCCTTCACTTTTTTCAATTCGTTAATAATGTGTTTTTTCGCTTCCTTTTTATCTACAGAAAAATCCAGGTTGATCTGATCTTTATGCTTAAAATCTTCTTTCAATTTCTTTTTTGCACCTTCTATTGTAAATCCTTGAGTATGAAGCATGTATTTGATCTTCTTTAAAATATCAATATCATCGGGACTGTAACGTCGGTTACGTCCGAATTTCTTCTTAGGATGAACCTGAGGAAATTCAGTTTCCCAATAGCGTAAAACATGCGCTTTCAGGTCAAGCAGATTGCCTACTTCCCCAATCGTATAATAATATTTTTTCATTTTTTTGACGCTGAACTACTAAGAATATTATGATTTAATATGAAAGAGTTCATAGTTTTTATATCCCTTAATTACAAAGTTTTCATCATTCTTTTTCATATCTTTTCTGCGTTAATCTGCGTCTAAATATTACACTTACAATCAAAATTATTCCTGCACCGATTACAAAGACAAAGGGAAACCAGAATAAATATTTTGTAAAGTAAGAATTATTTTCATAGATATAAAGAGGGCTGTTTATCGTGGTTTTTTCAAATAGTTTTGTTTGTTTTAAAAACTCTCCGGTAGGAGAAACAACAAGTGAATACCCGGTATTCGCCGCACGATAGATTTGTTTGCGTGTTTCCACAGCTCTGAATTTGGTCATCGCAGCGTGTTGGTATGTTCCGGCAGAGCGATGGAACCAGGCATCATTAGTTATATTTACAATAAAATCAACATCATTATTTGCCATCTCTGTAGTAAGCTGAGGAAAGGCAATTTCAAAACAGATCAGTGGAGAAAATTTATAATCGTTAACTGAGTAATATTCCAGTTTTTCTCCATATTCCCAATTAGCTTGCCCCAAGTGTACGTTCCACAAAAATGGGAAATATTTAAGGAATGGAATTCGCTCTCCAAAAGGAACTAAAATATTCTTATAATAAGAAGGATAAATTTTTCTGTTTTTCTTAATTAGAGTAGCAGAATTAAAGAACTTGAATTCATTTGGATGACCTTCACCCACATATTTATAGTGTGGGAATCCAGTAAAAATATCGGTATTTAACTCTTCAGATAAATCTAAAATCCATTTCCGATATTCCATCTGCCTCAATAAATAAACAGGTGTTGCTGATTCCGGCCAAATGATGAGATCAGTTTTTTCTTCTGCAGCTTTGTGGCTGAAATTTTCATAAAGTGCAAATGTTGAATCTCTATACAACTCTTCCCATTTTTTATCCTGCGGAATACTTACCTGAATAATAGAAACATTGAAATCGGTTTTTGTTAAATTAATTGTTTTAAGCCGGATAACTCCATAAGCAGACCACACAATAATGATTGCAGAAACAATAATTATATTTCGTTTAAAATTTCCTTTTAATTCAAAAAGAAGAATATTCACAAGTAAGATAAGTAACGAAAGAAGCGGCATTCCACCAAGCTCAACAGGTTGAATGAACGGTAAATATTCTGCCAAAGAATATCCTAAATTGAACCATGGAAAACTGAATTCACCAAAATTCTGCAAGAACTCAAAACTTATCCAAACTAGAATAAACCCAAGATAACCAAATTTTGAATTTTGCTGTTTTATAAAATAATAGAGTTGGAATACAATATAGAAATATGCAGCAAATAAGAGGAATGTTCCCAAATAGCCAGGAAAAGTAACTAACGAAATCCAGTGCAGACAGACAAGAGTGTAAGCAGAACCAAAAGCCGCTGCTGCTAAGAAGATCTCTTTCTTTTTTCGTTGTTCACTAAAGAAATAAAATAATGGGATGAAGGCAAAGAATACTAAAAATCCGAGATGAATGGGAAGTCTGCTCAATCCTAATAATGAACCCGCCAAAGCTGGGAAAAGATAAGCTTTAAGTTTTGTCTTAGTTTTTATTGAAACCAATTTATTTCTCTTTAGGTTCTGAATATGTAAGTTTCCCAATCCATATTTCGTTATCAGAAAGTAGGATCACATTATCTTCGATTGAAAAATCGTTCCATTTATTTGTAGAAATTGCAAATTTACTATCACTTTTGGGATGATAGATAAAATAGTTTTTCAAAATGTATTGCTGCTGTTTTTCAATTTGGATATTACCATCAATTTCATTTTGGAATCGTCCTAAAATACCAAAAATTAACGTAGAATTTTTCAACTTATCATAGATCATGATCTCATTTTTTCCTAAATTAATTTTACTGGGATTGTTAAGCTGAAATTTCCCAAAAGTATACCAGTCAGATTGGCCGAATGTACGTGTTATTATTATTTCTTTGAATGCATTATCATAGATGTAATAAGTTTCATCAATAGCAACTGCTAGAAGCGCCGGTTCAATAAAATCGTTCAGGTTAAGTTCTGCAATAAGCTTTCCATCAATATCAAATTTTTTAATCTTTTTTTGGAAACTATCGAGCGCTAAAAGGTTACCATCCGGTGAGAGAGTGATATCTGCTAACTTATTAAAACTTGTAGATGTAAAACCAAGTCCACCAATTGTATTGATCTTTTTACCATTTTTATAAATATGAATTATATTAGCTTCTTTTTCTAAAACAAAAGCGGTTTTATTAATGGAAGAATAAAGGCATTTTTTAGGTACAAAATCTGTTTTGATCTTTTGGATTATATTAATTTTTTCCGGAATTCTATAATATTGCATTTCTATAGTTGAGCAGGCAGTTAAAAATAAAATGAGCAAGATAAAAGGTCTATAACTATGTCTTTTTGTCATGATCAATAATCCTCTTGATCTTGTCTGGCAATTCGAAGATCTTTTAATTTTCCCTGAATTGACGTTCTTCCCTGCCAGATATTGAATTCTAAAGAATATGCGATATCAACATTTGAACCTTTTTTTAGGAATGGCAGGTAATCTCCCAGGTTAAACCCGATAAGATCGAGTTCACAGCCATCCTTCATAACTTTTAATTTGAGGTGATTCTTCCCTACATTATAAGGAAATCCGACTACCATAACCCGCTCTGTAAAAAAAGTGGGACGCATATTTCCGGGACCGAAAGGAGCAAATTTTTCCAACCATTCAAGTAGATTATCATTGATCTCAAATAATTCTAATTTTGTATCAATATTCAACGGTGGAATTAACTGCTCTTCTGTTATATGTTCTTTAACATATTTTTTTAATTTATTTTCAAGTAAATCTACATATTCCACAAGTATTTGCAAACCAGCAGCATATTTATGTCCACCGAAAGTTTCTAAATATTCTTCTACAGATACAAGCGCATTAAAAAGATTAAATCCTGCAATACTTCTTCCGGAACCGCTTCCAATTCCATCCTTGAATGTTATCATAATTGATGGACGATAATATTTTTCTACCAATTTAGAAGCGACTATACCAATAACTCCGGGATGCCAACCATCAGATGAGACAACTATAATTGGCGTTTCATCGATATTTTTATATTTCTTTTCGATAATGTCACAAGCTTCCTGGAATGTGCGTTGGTCTATTTGCTGTCTTAATGAGTTTTCTCTTTCAATGTTCTGAGCTAATTCTTCACTTTCTTCTTCGTTAACAGAGACCATAAGCTCAACAGCTCGCATTGCACTTCCCATTCTACCTGCAGCATTTATTCGTGGTGCAATTCCAAATACAATATCAGCAGAATTAAGCTCTTTCTTTGAAAGTCCGGCAAGTTTGATGAGCGCAGTTAATCCAATATTTTGTCTCTTAATCAGTCTTTCTAAACCGAGGCTGGCAATTATTCTATTTTCATCCGTAAGTGGAACAATATCGGCAATAGTTCCCAGTGCAACAAGATCTAAATATTTATCAATAAGTTCGTCTGTATTGATCTCTAATTGGGAATAAACCGCAATGAGAAGTTTGTAAGCGACACCAACACCTGCAAGCATATCGTAAGGATATCCGCAACCTTTCATTTTGGGATTTATGATCGCAAATGCATTGGGTAATTCTTCTTTTGGATTATGGTGATCTGTAACTATGATATCCATTCCCATATCATTAATTTGTTCAACTTCTTCAATTGCATTAATTCCGCAATCTACACTTATAATTAGTTTTGTTCCGTTTTCTTTGAGAATGTCAACACCACTTAAAGATAATCCGTAACCATCGATCATTCTATGCGGAATATAGTAATCAATATTAGCACCGATTTTTTTTAGTCCTAGATATAATAGAGCCGAGGAGGTTGTACCATCAACATCGTAATCGCCATAAATAGTTATTAATTCTTTTTTTTCAATTGCGGATATAATCCGTTCAGTTGCCTTTTTCATATCCTTATAAAGGAACGGATCGTGCATATTATTTAAATCCGGGTGGAAGAATTCTTCAATATCACCAATTTCAATAAGTTCTTTTCTGATCAACATTTCTGCAATCATATCGGGGCATTTTATGTTTTCAACTATATGTTCTTTTTGTTTCTGTAGTTCCTCAGATAGAGGTTTAGATATTCTCCATTTTTTTTGCATTTATCATTCCTTTAATATAAAAAATAAGCGTCAAAGAAGATATTAAGCCGAATTCTGTAAATTGCTTATTAAGCAATCCAGTGTCTATTTCTCTAAACCGGATATTGCTATACCCGATCGGGTTCATTACTGACCGGTTTTAGCTGCCCACCCGAGAACTTAACAAGCCGGGCCGGCTCTTATTCTCCTATTTGGCATTGCACCGGATAAGGCTTTCCTAACTTCCCGATTCACACCGAGAATTGGTGGTCTCTTACACCGCCATTTCACCTTTTCCAAACATCAAATGATATCTGGTAGTTTATTTCTGTGGAGCTAGCTTTCTGTTACCAGAACTTCCCGTTAAGAAGTATCCTGCCCTTAGGTGTTCGGACTTTCCTCTCCGTGTTTCCACGCAGCAGACACTTTATCTTCTTTGACTACACTAATTATATTATAAATGAGCTACAAGAATTCTTCCGCAACTTTCACAATAAATTACAGATTTACTTTCTTTTATGTCAATAGCAACTTGAGGTCGAATAGTATACCCGCAACCACTGCAAGCATTATTATCATTAAATGCAACTGCTTTGCGATTTCTATTTTTTATTAAAGCAGCGTATCTTCGGATAAGATCCCTTGGAAGTTCTATTGCTAAAACATTCCTCTTGCTTTTTAGATCTTGGATATCTTTTTGTACTTCTTGTATTTCTTTTTCAAGCTTTTCCTCATTAGCCTTAAGTTCATCAGAAGCTTTCTTTTGTGCTTTTCTCTCTTCTTCCAGGCGCTCTTTAAGCTCAGATTCAACTTCCATTAACCCGATCAATTCATCATCAATTCCAGAGTTCTTTTTTTCCAAATGATTTATCTCACTGTTAAGTGCCTTATACTCTTTGTTGGTTTCGATAGTAAGAAGTTGATTTTTATATTTTGCACTTTTGGTGTTATTGTCTGCAATATCGAGTTCTTTTAATTTTTGACCTTTCTGATTTTCATCAAGCTCACTTTTTGTAGCTGCTGCAGTTTCATCTGCATTCTTTAGAGATTGCTTTAAACTATTCAATTGCTGGGGTAATTCTTTTGTTAGAATATTTTTCTCCCCGATGATCGTATCGAATTTTTGCATTTGAACTAATATCTCTAATTGCTTATTCATTTACACCCCTTTAATCATTTACAAACAAAAAAAGCATTTACCGATCGGTAAATGCTTTTATCATTTATACTAAAAATCTTTTTTATCTATTGTTTTAATCCACAGATACTTCACTTTACTCATACCCACTAATTATTTTTATTAACAAAAGATATTTAGAGCTATAATCTGTCAACTTCATTTATTTCCAAACCAGAATCATTTACTGTTATTTCAATATTAGTTTTTTCCTCAGAAATTTCAAGAATATCTTTCAATATTCTGATATTTGAATTTGGATATACTTTTTCTTTAATTATTATCTTTAAAGAATCAATATTGTGTGATTTTTCTATTTCTTTATCAAACTCTAATTTCAATTCTTGTAATTTTGCTACAAGAGAGGATATTAAGGTCTCATCAACTTCCGAATCATTTCTTGCCTGAGTGAGTTTATTAACAGTAATGCGTATTTGCTCTTTTAAAAACGGCGCAATTGCAATTTCTACTTCAGTAAGAATGCCAAGGGGACTTCCAATAGAAAAAACATCCAAACCTTCACCACTTTGGATAACTCCTCCGGAAATTGAACTGTTTTTTTCGGCTTCTATTATTCCATTTGCATAGATCAGACTGTTTCGAGAATTTTTATTTATCGTGATTTTTCCGGAAGCAATAATTTTAGAGTTTTCCGCATAATCAAAGATAATATTTCCATGAACTATAATTCCGCTATTATCACAATTTCTAATGTTTCCTTTAACCCAAAGATCACCAAAAACCTCTAAATTAGAATTTGAAATAACTCCATCAATTGTTGTATTCCCATAAATAGTTTTATTTGTATCGTGAATATCCTCTGAAATAAAAGTAGATTTCACACAAATTTTATTTTCATGATCGAAATACGGATACCCTGCTTCCGATGATAATATCTGATTTGTTTCTGCGGAATAGTAAACATTTTTACCTAAAATATCATCCACATTTACTTGAGGTTCTGGCTCTGAAGAGACCTCATTGCCCAAAACATCAATTCCACTCTCTTGCGCACCACTAATAGAAATATCAGCCAGTGGTTGATCTTTTTCAACTTTTTCAAATTGAGATAAAGCATCCATTTCATAATGTTCATCAATATTAATACAAGACTCAGGAACAAATTTATGCATTATCCCAGCTTTAGCTTTCCTAGCGGAAGCTAAAGCAATGAGGAATGGATTACCAATTTCTTTTAATATTCTATGTTTGATATTATAATCTAATGCTTCTTCCAATCCATTCTTAATTCCCACAGAAGAGATAAGAGAAGATATTTCTTTCTCATCGATCATATTACCGTTATCTTCTATTGTGAGATAGGCAGAAAGATTATCTTTTGAAATTGTTAAATAAAGTGTTTTATCTGAATTTGTATAAACTTTTCCATCAGTGTTATCATTCATTTTAAATACTCTCTCTTATAAAATCTATTATATTCATTCCCGTACTCTGCAATGCTCTTGCAATATATTTTGCACCTATTGTGTTCGTCTAACCCGGGTTTTGCAATCATTACCCTGATCTTCTTTTGTGCACCTATTAAGCCCTCATATACAAAAAACATTAATAAGTACTTGTATTTGGCGTCAACTTTTTTCTTACGTAATTCATTGGTTGACACATAATTCAAGTAATATTTTTGTGCTTAATATTTCAACTAAAGGAGAGTGTAAAAAATGTATTCTACTGCTGTTTTAGGCTGTGCATGGGGTGATGAAGCAAAAGCAAAGATCGTCGATGTTCTGGCAAAGGATGCAGACTATATCGTTCGTTTTCAAGGTGGGAATAATGCCGGTCATACAATTAAATTGAAAGATAAAAAATATGTATTTCATCTCGTTCCTTCCGGAATTCTATATCCGGAAAAAACATGTCTAATTGGAAGCGGTGTTGTTATTGATCCATTTCAACTATTAGATGAGATGAACAAACTTAAAGTACAGGGTATTTTGTTTGATGATAGATTTTTTATCGATCCGAGAGCTCAGATCGTACTTCCGTTACATCGTGAACTGGATGGAAAAGCAGAAGCAGACAGTAAACAAACAAATATTGGAACAACAAAACGTGGAATTGGACCATGTTATTCAGATGCAATTGCACGCTATGGAATCCGTTTCGGAGATCTATTTGACAAAGAATACTTACGGGAACGCCTAGAAAATATTTTAAGATTTCATAATTATCCAATTTCTACAGTAGATAATATTTTAGATGAACTATCTGCTATCACAGAAAAGTTAAGACCATTTTTGAAGAAGATACCATATTTATTAAATGACGTTACAGATAAAAATATACTCTTTGAAGGAGCTCAGGGTGCATTGCTTGATGTAACATTTGGCACATATCCGTTTGTTACCTCTTCTCACACTATTGCCGGTGGAATTGCTATTGGAGCTGGATTTGGCAAAAAAGTAGATCGGACAGTTGGTATTTTTAAAAGCTATTATACCCGTGTTGGTAAAGGACCATTCCCCACAGAGCTGCATGATGAGACCGGCAACAAAATAAGAATTCAGGGAAATGAATTTGGTTCTACAACTGGGCGTCCACGCCGTTGTGGTTGGTTTGATGCTGTTGCAGCCAAATATACAGCTATGCTGAACGGCATTGATGAAATTGCATTTACTCTTCTGGATGTTCTATCCGGTTTTGATACTTTGAAAATTTGTACAGGATACAAGATCGGAGATACCATAACCAATGAATTCCCACATTCTGCTAAAGCTTTGGAACAAGCAATACCTCAGTACATTGAACTTCCAGGCTGGAATGATGATATCACTGGAATCACAGAGTATGATCGGCTACCAGAAAACGCACAGAAATACATTGCGAAGGTAGAGGAGTTTATCGGTAGAAATATAACAATTGTTTCTGTAGGACCTGAACGGGGACAAACAATCTTCAGATAATTGCTAAATTGCTATAAACAAATAAATCTTGACAGTAAGACTTCCTATTTCAGTTTGTTCCAGCCTTTATAAAAAGGTATAAAATAAAGAGTTATCTGTTATATAGATTGGAAAAATTTTATAAGGAGAATTAACATGAAAAGGACTTATCAACCTCATAATAGAAAGAGGAAAAATAAGCACGGCTTTAGGTTAAGAATGTCTACGAAAGCCGGTCGCAAAGTTTTAGCCAGAAGAAGAGCAAAAGGTAGAACTCGCTTGACCGTAAGCGATTAAATGCTATCTATAACCTTAAAAAGAGAATACCAGAATATTTATAAAGAAAATATTAAAATAGAAGGTAATCTCTTTATTTTTTTAAAGAAGAAAATACTTGAAGATTATTTTGCAGTTGGAATTGTAGTAAGTAAGAAAGTTGGCAATGCGGTTATTAGAAATAAAGTGAAACGTCGCGTTCGTGCCTTCCTACGAGAACATGAAGAATTACATCCGACTGGTGTGAAATTGGTAATTGTAGCAAAACCCGAAGCGGGAACTGCCATTTGGCAGAAAATTAAGGATGATTTAATCCAATTATTTGAAATAATATAAAAATGAAAATTTTTAACAAAGCTGTTTTATTGATCATAACTTTTTATAGAAAATATATTTCTGTTGTCTTACCACCTTCTTGCCGGTTCACACCAACTTGCAGTCAATATTCATATCAGGCATTCTCTAAGTATTCATTCCTAAAAGCCCTGAAATTATCGATCTTCAGAATTTTAAAGTGTCATCCTTTTCATTCGGGTGGACACGATCCACTACCATAAGGAGAATTCATGGACAAAAAAACTCTATTAGCTGTTTTGCTTATACTTGTTGTGTTTTGGTTAAGTAGTGAATTTATTTGGAAAAACAAAAATACTCAGCAAACCCAACAACAATCTACAGAGGAAAATGTAACTGATTTATCTAACCAGATAACGGAATCCTCCAACCCAACCGTTGAACCATTAGAAAACGAAACAGAAATCATTGCTCTGGACAATAACATTGACATCAATAATAATATTGTACTCGAAAACGAACTTACTAAAATAACATTCAGCAATAAAGGTGCTGTTATCAATTCGATTCAATTGAAAGGCTTTTTTATGAAGGACAAAGTTTCTTTTGTGGAATTGATTCATGAAAACAGCAGCATCCTTAATACAAAATTGAACGATACAGCCGGCAATATTTCAAACTATTCTAACATTCCATTCCAATATGAACTTAACGAAGCCAGCCGCAAGATCACCTTCATTTCCAAAACTGAAAAAGGAACTTATAAAAAAATATTCACACTTTCAGATGACTACGAAATTAACCTTGAAACGCAACTTAGCGGATTTAATAATCTGAGCGGTTATGAATTTGATTTCGGCAAAGGTATTGCAGATACAGAAGAATACCTGAAAATGAAAAACAGAGAATATGCTGTTATTTCTCAAATAGATAATGACTATAAGAAGATCGCACTTTCTAAATTGAAGGAAGAGAAAAAAGCAACTGGAAGTATAGATTGGGCTGCAGTTCGTTCCAAGTATTTTACATTAGCAATTATCCCTGATGAACTTATAGAGATGAATAAAATTTCTGCTTTTAAAGTTGAGGAAAACCCTTCCATGAAATTATCCATTTCAACAATCGGCTCACAGATCAATCACAAATATCGCTTGTATTTGGGACCTCTCGATTATGGTAGATTAAAAGAATACAATAATGGAATTAAAAACATTGTGGAAATGGGACCAAAATTCTTACAAGGTCTCAGTAAATTATTCCACTGGTTCTTATCTTTTTTATATGGTTTTATTCCAAGTTGGGGGTTGGTTATTATTATTTTTTCTATCATTCTTAAAACTCTTCTTTATCCACTAACTCACAAGAGTTTTGAATCTACAACCAAAATGCAGAAGATCCAGCCACTTACCAAAGAGCTTCAAGCAAAATATAAGGGTGATCCGCAGAAGATGAACGCAGAGCTTAAAAAACTATATAAAGAACACGGAGTTAACCCGCTGGGCGGATGCTTACCAATGTTGCTTCAAATGCCAGTGATCTTTGCACTTTATCCTCTGCTAAGATATTCTATTTCCTTAAGACAGGCTAGTTTTGGCTGGTTACCAGACCTTTCTGAGCCGGATCCAATTTGGGCACTTCCAATTTTAATGGCAGTATTTATGTTTGTTCAACAAAAACTGATGGCTCCTTCTAAAAAGAATCTGGATGCAATGGATGATAAGCAAAAAGCACAACAGCAAACTCAAAAAATGATGATGTATTTTATGCCTATTATGATGTTCTTCATCTTTAAAGGATTATCATCCGGATTAGTTTTATACTGGACAGTATTTTCAATAATCGGTTCCGTTCAACAATACTTTATCAAGAAAAAATTTATGTAAGGAATATACTAACATGAAAGAAACACTAAAAGAAATACTAATAATAGGAAAATCAACCTCAAAAATAATATCCGACTTTATGAAAGAGTATAACCTTGGGCTTAACGACTTTAAATTTGAAGTGATGGAAGAAGGTTCAAGTGGTTTTTTAGGTCTATTTGGTTCTAAGCCAACAACTATCAAATTCATCTATAAAGAAAGTAAAGCTCATCTTATAAAATCCAAAGCAAAAAAAATTGTAAAAACCAGTGTTAAACCTGAAAAGAAGATCAAGAAAAAGATTGGTAAGAAAATCAACTTTAAAAAGGAAAATTCACCAAACAGCAACCCTGAAGACATAATTATAATAACCAAAGATTTTGCGCAGGGAATTTTGGCAAAAATGAATATTACTTCCGCTGATGTGAAAGTTACCCAAGAAAACGGCATCTATTATGTAACCATAAATAACTCAAAAGATGCAGGTTTTATTATTGGAAAAGAAGCTAAAATGCTTGATAGTTTACAACATCTTTTAAACCAGATGGTAAATAAAGCTGAGAAGAAAAAAATTCAAGTTATTATAGACGTTGATGGATATAGAGATAGACGTAAAAAAGCTTTATTAGAGAAAGTTGACAGCATTGCCAAAAGAGTGAAGGAAACTGGAAGAAGTTACACTTTCGAACCACTTCAAGCCAGCAACAGAAAAGTTGTGCATCAGCGAATTGAGAAAGACAGTGCACTTAGAACCAGAACCATTGGTGACGGCTCCAGAAAACGTGTTGTAATCCTTCCTGCTAATAAAACAAAACAAGGGCAGAAGAAATCAAAATAGGTAAAAATGAAAATACTTTCAGAAATCAAAGAAAGAAACGGTTTTATCTTTTTGGGACATGATTCGAATAAGCAGTTTATTAGGTTTGGGAAGTGATTTACTCACAAAATTTAATTATTTAACTTAAGATAATGAAACTTTATTAACTTTTTTTCAACATTTTTTTCATGTTTTCACATAGATGTTTATTGTTTATACATTCAGTATAAAATTTCTCATTTGAACAATTCTTATCTCTGCATTTTGAACAAAATAAAATACCCACAACATAGAAAATTTCACAAACTGTTTGCGTATTTTTATCATTAAAGAGTTTAAGTGAGTAAGAACAAGCATTAATTAATTTCGGACGTAAAAAAGAATAAACACCTTTCCCACTTACTGTTCTGTAAAATTTATTACTCTTTTCATATTTATCAATTATCTTCTGAACTTCTGGTTTTAATGGATCTGTATTTTCCCATGTTGAAAAATAACGAGAAGAGTATTTATCATTATGTAAATAAAACCAGTATTCAAAACATGGTTGTGATTGAATTAAATAAAATTCTGAATTACCATCTGATAGGTTTTCTAGTTTTTTTAGTTTTGATTTATCTCCTTTTAAGGCATCAAGATCTATTAAACCAAAGATATAATCAAAAATTTTATCTTTTAATAACTCGTTAGCTTTATTGTATAAAGATTCTAGTTTTTTCCCTTCTTTTGGATATGTTTTTATGTGGACTCTTTCAATTTTTGATAGCTGATTAAAATACCAGGCTTCTGTATCTCCCTCAGAAATTATAGCAATTGAAATACCTTCATTTCGTTTAGTCATCATCTACATTATCCTCTTGTATAAAGGCAGATCCAATAAATGGTTTTGCTCCAAATTTTCCAGTTTTATATGCTTTGTAATAATTTAATGAAGACCTAATATTTATATCCTTCAATGAGTATAAATCCGTAGAACCATCTTCACGTTTTTCAGTAAACCATACAATATCTTTTCTTAACTCGTCCGTTTCTTCAAGTAACGGATGATAATGTGAAGTAAAAATTAATTGAGATCGTTTAGTATTTAGCATAAAAGTATTAATATAATGATTTAGTAAATCAGGATGAAGAGAAGATTCTAATTCATCAATATTAAGTATACCACCCCTATCTACAGTTTGTGATAGAATTCCTGATAGTCCATAATATCTTAAAGTACCTAAAGATTCCAAATTATTTTCTAATTTATAGGTAGTTTCTTTATTGTTATCCTTAACTAAGTGTTTGAAATAAAGATCTAGGCTAATAAGTTCTTCTTTCGTTTCAAATTTCTTTCTCAACTTATTATATAAAACTGTATCTATTTCTTTTATTTTTTCTACCATTTCCTTTGTAACCTTTATTTCGTTAATGTATGCTTCATCTATATTAAAATCGGCTTCTTTAAGCATGTTCAACACATTTTGCTTTTTTATTTCTTGCTTATGTATTCTATTTGTTACATATTTTTTTAATCGAGTTTTTGGTTCAATAATGGGACGTAAATATTTATGAAACCATTCTCTGACTTTAGTTAGTATGTCCAGTTGTAGGCTTGTTTTATTATATCCAGATAGTATTGTCATATTTGGTAGAGTATTGCCAGTTATTGTTCTAATATCTACTTCATCAATACTGAATTTACTACCAGGATGCAAAATAACTTTCCCTGTTCCTGTTTCTGTAATTCTTGAAAAGTATTTTACTTTATTAGGATCGTAAATACGCAAGATCTCATTTAAAATAAATTTGTCATTAAACTCTATTTTGTATGAATATTTTATAGAATCTATTAACATTTCAATTTCAAAAACAGTTGGTGTTTCTTTTGAAACAGCATCAAATTCAAATGGAATTTGTTGGATTGGATCATCTTTACTTAAGTTATCATCTAATACTATATTGCGAAATCTATCTAAAGAATGTAAAATATTAGATTTACCAGATGCATTTGGACCGAAAAGCATCGCAATCTTTAAAACCTTATATTTTCCAATTTCTTCACAAAAGAAATCAAAGTGTTTACCTTTCTTAGTTGCTACAAAATCCAATACTACTACATCCTTAATAGATAAGTGATTTTTTATTTTAAATTTAAGTATCATTATTTCCTCCAATTGAAAAAAATTACGATGTCAGAATAAGATATCGACTTATAAATAGTCAATAAGTATTTTTTTAATTAGTGCAATTTATTTGCATTTTATTATAATAAAAGCTGAAATATTGGTTACCCTTTGGTTAATTTGTTGTATATTTTACATTAATCTGTTTTTTATCATTATTCAAAATAACTTCTTATTATCATATTTTTTCATAATAATCTTTACACAAAATTCATTACGCCATTTTTTCAAATTCAAACAAAGGAAGTGAAAATTGAAAACTTGTCCGTTTTGCGGAAATGAATATGAAGTGAAGAATGATGGAAATGGTTTATATCATCAGTGCATAAAATGTAATTCCAAGGTTTACAACTTATCTTTATTAAAGAGATCAAATTATAATAGCGCAATATTTACAAATTTACTACTCTCTGCCAAACAAGAGCATACAAAGTCAGATGGAAAATGCTTTAGTTGTGAACAGTCCTTTAGAGAAGTATTATATGAGGCAAACGATTATAAAACAAAAGTTTATGTTTGCCCTACCTGCTTCTTATTTGCAATAAAGAATTTGGATCTGGCTGTGTTTAAGAATAGCGTGGAGATGCCAGTAGTTCCTGAGATAAAGATGTCTGCAGAAGCTGAAAAAGTTATAAATGAATTTGATGCACAATTAGTTAATGACAATAAATCATGGGGAACATTTGATCAGGCAGTAATAATTTCCAAAAATAAAACAATTGGATTTTTCGTTTTTGTGTTCTCTCTTGTTTTTGCTTTTGTAAGATTGGGTTTTTCTTATGGTATTTCAACACCTATTGGTAAAATATTTTTTGGTTTATTGTTTATAGTTTGTATGATTGCCGGGTTATTATTAATAATTGGAAAAAAGAATATTAAAGCAATTTTAGAGAAGCTGTTCGTAAAACAGTAATAGAATACCCGCTTCCGTGGGAATGACAGTTGCATTTACTTTTTTACTGTTTCCTTTCGACATTACATTTGTCACACTGAGTTTATCGAAGTGTGAAGTACACTTTGTAAGTAAAGTTGGAAGAAAACTCTATCCTTCCTATGGAGAACAACGCCTGCCCCGCTGAATAGCTTGGGGTGAAAGACTCGTCCAGTCTTCTCAGGCAAATGCCGAATACGCTGCAGCAAGTAGGATGACAGGAGGGATCGTTACAGATTTATCTGTGCAATCCGTGTTTATCCGTGAGCTAAAATTTATTCCACCCTGGTAAGTATCATTGTATATTCACCTGTTTTATCTTCAGGAAAATCGGTGGGATAATTGCCGTCCGGTGAAGTACAGATCTCAAGTTTATTATCCGGTAAAATTCTTATAATTCCAAAACTATTTGTCCACTTAGAACCTGGACAATTACCCAAACAAAATTTGATAGTTACAGGTGATGTTTTACAATTTAGCTCAAATCCGCCTTTCTTTCCAACACCGGATCCATCATGGAATTTTTCATTCATGTCATATTTGCCGTTTTCATCAAAGGTAATATCACCGCTAATTGCACGTTTGTTGGACGCAATTTCCCATTTTCCTATAATGAATTTAGAGATGTCTTCTTTCACATCAGCATCCTGAGCATAAATTGTGCTTGTAATAACGAAAACGATAGCGATAAATAAAAAAGCCTTAAAACGATTCATAGAGTCCTCCTAATTTTTTAATGTATCTTATACAAAAAAATCGCATTATTTTTGATGTCAATGTTATTAATTTTTTGTTTTGTATTAATAGATTCCCATTTTGCGGAAATGACAGTTGCATTTACTTTTTACTGTTTTCTTTTAACCCAAATAATGCAGTAGGTTTAATTTTAACTTCCTAATTTCAACTTATACAATATAATCAGCTATTTACTTAACTTCTTATAATTGGATATGTTGAACTGCATTGCAGTAGAAATTTAGCTCAAATTCTATCTATCTGCTTCATTAATTTAAAACTCGATTATGAATATTTTTCTTTCATATCTTCTTTTTGATTATTTAATTTAAATAATTGATTTTTGAGTCCACTCTAAAAAGTTAGATTCAATAAAATAAGAAACCGTTAAAACGGTTATTACTTATTTTTGTCTCATTAACCACCAACTTAAGTTGGTGGTTAATGAAAAGATAGTAATTAACCGATTCATCGGTTTGCAAAAGATTTATCCGTGAATTCCGTGTAAATCTGCGAGCAACCTCTCTCTCACTCCCAAAATTTCTTATCTAAACTTCTATATTGTACCGCTTCACTGATGTGTTCAACACTAATATTTTCGCTTTCATCCAGATCTGCAATTGTGCGAGAAACTTTTAATATTCTATCGTAAGCTCTGGCGGATAAGCCCATTTTATCCATTGCCATTTTTAAGATAGATTTACTGTCTTCATTAAGAATGCAATGTTTCCTTATTAATTTTGATGTCATTTGAGAATTACTGAAAATATTATTTTCTGCAAATCGTTTTAGTTGAATTTCCCTGGAATTATTTACTCGTTCTCTTATTGCAGAAGATTTTTCTCCGGTTGGAATACTACTGAGTTCATCATATTTAACAGCGGGAACTTCAATATGAATATCGATGCGGTCTAAAAGTGGTCCTGATATCCGGGAACGATATCTCTGAATATTACCGATAGGACAAGAGCAAGTATGTCCTTCCACTCCACTTCCAAAATATCCGCACGGGCAAGGATTCATCGAAGCTACCATCATAAATTTTGCAGGGAATTCCAAACTTTGTGTAGCACGGGAAATAGTTACAACTTCATCTTCCAACGGCTGACGTAATACTTCCAAAACTGATTTTTTAAATTCGGGAAGTTCATCCAGAAACAAAACACCATTATGGGAAAGTGAAACTTCTCCAGGTTTGGGATAACTCCCACCGCCAATTAGAGCAACATCGCTAATTGTATGATGTGGTGAACGAAATGGTCGGCTGGTTACGATTCCTTTTTGAGCACCAATAAAACCTGCCACCGAATGGATCTTGGTTGTTTCTAAAGCCTCTTCCAGTGTAAATCCGGGTAGTATCGTGGGAATGCGTCGAGCCAACATTGTTTTCCCAGATCCCGGAGGACCGATCATTAAAACATTATGCCCTCCGGCTGCTGCAACTTCTAATGCACGCTTCACATGAAACTGTCCTTTCACATCAAACATATCAACCGGACTTTCATCTAAGTGTGAGAACATCTCCTTTTTATCAACTTTAAAGGGCTCGATTTTTAATTTATCTTCCAGAAAATTTACAACTTCATTTAAAGACGCAGCTGGATATACATTCAATTCATTAATAATTGCAGCCTCTTTGGCATTTTCATAGGGAAGTATAAGCCCATCCATCCCATCTTTCCAGCAGGCAACTGCAACCGGCAAAACACCATTTACCGGACGCAAACTACCATCCAGGGAGAGTTCACCAATGAAGGCATATTTCTCTAATTTTGTGGTTTTCATTTGGTTTAAAGCATAAACTAACGCTAACGAAGTAGGAAGATCCAGCGCAACGCCATCCTTTCTAATATCCGCCGGAGCTAGATTCACGGTATAGCTATGAGTAGGAAAGCGAAACCCGGAATTCTTAATAGCTGCCGAAACACGATCTTTACTTTCTTTAACTGAATTTGAAGGCAGACCAACAATAGAAAATTTTGCTAATCCTCCTTTTATATCGGCTTCTACCGTTATCTGCTGTGCGTCTATTCCCTGAATTGCATACGATATTGTTTTCCCGTACATACATCTCTCCCTTTATTAAAGTTTATTTTGGAATTCTGATATTTTCTCGTTCGTCATTGCGAGAAGTGAAACGACGTGGCAATCATTTTTTTTCTTCTCTTAGCAGTTGAGATTGCTTCGTTTGTAGCAGCATGAAGAAAATCTCGCAAAGACGCTCTTTTTTTAAATTATCGGCAATTTAACCTTGCGAAGGTCAAAAAACAAGAAGCATTACAACCTTCACAAGGTTTTATTTTCCAATAACAACTGTTATTTTCTTTGAATATACTTTTTCACTTTCCCGAGCAGTCGCCTGCATTAATACTATATAAACTCCAACAGGCAATTTTTTCCCATTATCGTTCCTGCCATCCCAGATGATATTCCCTGTCGAAGACTGTAAAACCTGGTCTACCAACCTTCTTATCATTCTTCCTTTAAGATCAAAAATACGCAGAGTCACTGTGCTTAAAACTTCCGGCAGTACATAAGAGAATATCGTTCGTTCATCACGATAGGGCGAAAATGGATTGGGTTCAACGTTAAGTTTCATATTATTGGGAAGCATCTGCACAAAAATACTGTTGGCTCTTCCTGGCGTACATTGATTTGTAGAAGGTCCCCAATTCTGTTCTGTAGAAATAATTTCCGGATTTACTCTTTCTATTGAAACGCCATCCAGTTCATCGTTCCACTCGGGTTGATAGAAAAACTCTTCGATCAAATTTCCACATTCATCCATCAAACACATTTGTTCTCCATCATTGGAAAGGCTAGATAAACCGGTTAATATAGTAATGTCATCAATATCATATTTAGCTTTTAGATAATCTACATCATTTTCTGAATTGGTGATCAAATAATAATTTTCCGTATAATATGGAATTTCAAGAGTATCTTCATCAACAACGAGAACGATTTCGGTTAGATCTGAAATTTGAAAATTATTTATTATTTCAATCCATTCAGGTTCGTCTCCATCCGGATCATACATGATCTCATTAATTACAAATGGCAGAAAGCCGTTATTATAAAAGCTGAAGTTAATGTTGTTTGCTGGATTCATATCATCTTCTGAAATTACTTCATACAGAAAACTGAAATATCCATTTTGTACAATATCAGTAGTAAATTCATAAGTTGTGGAATCTTCTAAGCTGATCTCATCAACAAAAATATTTTCTGAAGGATATTCGCCATTCATAATAAGTTCACAAGAAATAATTGCATCGAAGATATTTTCCAAACCAATATTTCTAATTATTACAGTATGAGCTATAGAATTTTCATTTATCTGCATATTATTAAATTCTAAACTCAGATCGTATTGCATGGGAAAAACACTGTTGGGAAAAGTTGGAGTTCCTAAACTGTCAGTACAAATACTCCATTGAATATTTTCATCATCAAATGGATTTACTCGTTCAATTGAAAAATCTACCGGACAGTTAGTTCCATTATAGGAAGTTGAATCGAATTTAGTTTCAAATTCATCTGTGAAAAGCAATGTTTCATCTGTGTTATTCAGAGAAGTCCATTGTGGTGCAAAGATAACTTTTTCAGGATCTATATCCGGATAGATTTGCAGAAACAAAATTGTATCATGACATACAACAATAAAATCCAGTGGCGGGATATTTCCATTAAAGCTAATTATACTGCCCGATGCGTCCATTATTTTCAAGTTATCCACACTATATACACAATTCGTTCGATTAAATATCTCAATCCACTCCTGATTAGTACTGAGCGGTTTAAACATGATTTCATTCAACACAAAAGGTGAAGCACCGTTCAATAATGAACTTTCAGCATAATTATTCCATAACTCATTATCATACAAGTAAATAAGCTCTGCCGATATTTGATGATATCCAATTATTAATTCTAAAATCTGGCATGAGAAAAGTATCGTACTTTCTGCAGGAATCGCTGGAAGTTCATAAGTACCATTAAGTGTGTCATTTACTGAGATATTAATGCTGGCTGTAAGGTTATCCACATTCTCTGTGGATAAATTCTCAACTTCTGTTTGAAGCCAGTATTCACCGTTATTTTCATAAATTACCAGGTAATTTAATGCCAGATCTATTGGGTAGAAATTAGCTTCTCCTGGAGTTGGATCTATACATTCAAAAAAATCTATTTCACAATTATTAGAATCTTCCCCATCGTGTTTTCTGGCAAGAGTATTTCCACTATCTACATCAGGAGCAAAATATTCTCCCGGATTTGAAATATCATCGGGAAGCTCATTAGTGTTTGGAGAGTCATATAGAATAGTATCAGTATACATTCCATCTGTCGAGATCAGGCGAATACCATCTGTTTCAGAACCACCATTTTGGAAAGCAAGCGAAGCTATAAGATCAGTATTGGGAACAAACTCTTCTCCAACGAGAAGGAAACCGGAAGGTTCAATATTGATATTAGGAAAAGTGAAAACCAACTCGAATAAGACACCTGCTTTTTCAATAGTCCAACCTTGCAGATTAATTGTTAAATCAGAAGAATTATATAGTTCGATCCATTCGTAACCGGTATCAGCACCATCCGGATCATATAAAACTTCATTAATAACTACATCTAGAGCATTGAGAGATACGATCAACATAAGACACAAAATACACCATAAAACTTTCATTATTTATTCCTCTGCGTAAATACAGCAATAGTCTTTTTAACGTAGTTTCTCGTTTACTCATAAATGGAGATTTAATTCTCTCTTTTCTTAGCTCAGACAAGAATGTTTGAGCCACCATTGATATTATTTATTAATCATATTTCTAAATTATTCAGTTTTGGATACAGTTTTAAAGCTTGGGGTGATCTCAATGTTGGCATAGTTGTGTTTAGTTCCGACACAGAGGTTGAGGATTAATTCGTAAAAATGCAAATCGTCTTCAAAAATTACAAATTTATCTTTTAACTCTTTAGAACTTGTCTTAGTGCCGGAGCAAACATTTTCTCCATTCAGATCGATCGTCCATTCTGCGATAAATTCAAATTTGCCTAATGCTTTTTTTTCTCCTTTAATAGAGATTTCAAGATAAGCTTTGTATTGTATTTTTTCGTTTTTAATGTTAAAAAGTGAATATTCAGCGGTTCTATTTGCAAATATTTCGTTTTTAAATTGGTTCTTTTCATTCAGTGAAATTGTACGGTAAGTAGAGGGAATACGATGTTCTTTAAAATCAGGATCAATATTGTTTTTTCCTCTTTTTATAGAGATCGGAGCATAATAACGCACCATGCGACTCACATTATAATAAATTAAGTAATCACCTCGTTTTATTTTATTTAAAAGTATTCGATTTTTCCCAATAGGATCATCATCCAACAGTAATTTTTCTCCACTTTTGTTAAAATATACTTTCTCCGGCCAGAATTCAATCAGAGTTACTTGAATTTTTTGGAACTGCATTATAGCAAAAGATAATACTATTCCCAAAAGGATTAGTGAAAATATTATACCAATTTTAGGAATTCCACGTTTCTTTTTGCCTTTTTGTGGTGGTTTGGGTTTTAGGATGGAAGTATCTGCAACTTCGTAAATATCAATTGGTTCTTTTATTCCTTTAAGAAAGTAAGCCCCATGTTTTTTCCAAGATATATTTCCAATCTTATGCTGTTCGATCCAGCCATGAGCACTATCAAATACCGGATACGTCATAAAAATTTGTTTGCCGTCTGCCAGACTTTCTACCCTTGATGCCCGGTTTACATGTCTGCCGAAAAGATCCAGATCGATATCATTTTCTATTGCGATCTGCCCCATGTGCAAACCGATCCTTACTTCCAAATTTATATTATCTGAATTTTGTTTATTAAATTTATTAAGTGCTTGTTGTATTTTTATTGCTCGCTCAACTGCGGTTGACGGTTCAGAAAATACTGCCATGATAGAATCACCAATATGTTTAACTATCAAACCTTCATTATTCTTTTCAATTATTGGAACTAGAATATTATTATGAGTTTTTCGAACTTTTGTAGAAAATATCTCCCCTTTTTCCTCAGTGAGATCAGTAAAACCTTTAATATCTGTAAACATAACGGTAAGCACAGAAGTTTCTCTGAGTTTCCGGTAATTATCTACCGACGTCATTTCCTTTTGTGAAAGTGAATAATTTTGTTTAATACCGTTTTCGTTACTCATAGCAAACCCGTTCATTTGAAATTAATTTTATTGATTTTTTAATTCTGGTTAAAAAAAACGAATAACTACTTGCTCTGTCAATACTTAAATATATTTTCTATAATATCGGACGGAATTATTGATGCCGGTTTACGTATTTCTGCTAGTTTTTCTACGGTTTCTCCCATTAAGTAGGAAGCTGAAACGGCTGCATTTTTCAGTGAAAGCTGTTGCCCAACAAATGAGGTGATAATACCGGCAAGTACGTCACCGCTGCCGCCTGTGGAGAGTCCGTCATTTCCGGTTGTATCGAAAATAAATTCCGTTCCATCACAATAAATAGAAGTTGCACTTTTAAGCAGAACATTACATTTATATTTTGCTGTAAAATCCTGTAAATATTGTAGCGGATCTTTCAAAATATCCTCGATTGTAACATCGCAAAGTCGAGCAAATTCACCGATATGTGGAGTTAGAAGAACTCTTTTGCCAGAAATGCTTTTTTTAATATTTTTATTATCAGCTAAAATATTCAAGGCATCGGCATCAAGGATCAGTGGTATATTCCATGAAGTTATTATTTGTTTTAATAAATCAGCTGTTTCTTTAGATTTTCCAATACCAGGACCAATTAGTAGAACATCCATTGAGTTTAGTTTATTGAAAAACCCCTCTTTATTTCCCCTTTCCGTCTTCGTTTCACTTCGCCGTGACAAGTCAAAGGGGAGCTTAGGAAGTGCATAAGTCATTACTTCCAGGAGTTGAGTTTCAAAAATTGTTTCTAATCCTGCTGGATGGAAAAGCGTGATCATCCCTGCGCCTGCACGAAGAGCAGCCTTTGATGCTAAAATTGCAGCACCGGTAAATCCGGGAGAACCGGCAATTATTCCAACTCTTCCATAATCTCCTTTATGGGAGAATTTGCTGCGATATGGAAATATAATATTATCACAAGTTGCTAATTTACCTTTTAATGGAAATTCTAAAAATATATTATCAGGAACACCAATATCTATAACCAATACTTCACCGCTTTTTTCTCTGCCTTCTCCTAACAACTGACCGTACTTAATAGCAGCCATTGTAAGCGTAAAATCGGCTTTTACGGCAATTTTTGCCTGCCCGGTATTTGCATCTATTCCACTAGCAATATCAATCGCTACAATCGTTTTACCAGAAGAATTGATTTTGTTTATTACATCAATCCGCCAGTCTTTAATTTCACCTTTTAAGCCGACTCCAAAGATCGCATCAATTATAAGATCAAATTCAGATAGATCATTTGGTTTTTCTTCAATTCTATAAATTGGAATACAGAGTTTTTTGCATTTATGATAGTTAGAAAGTGTTTCTGCGCTCATTTTATCAATATTTCCCATTAAGAATATTTTGGGAGAATGTTGCGAATTTTGCAGGTAACGAGCAATTACAAATCCATCTCCACCGTTATTTCCGCTTCCGCAAAAAAGAGCAATTCTACTTTTTGGTGTAATAAGATCATTTATGAATTCACTGCATCCTCTGCCTGCATTTTCCATAAGTTTTTGTCCGGGAATTCCAGCTTTTTCAATTGTAAATTTATCAATTGAATACATTTCTTCACGTGAAAGTACAAACATTTTCATTTCCTTTTTATTTTTTACACTTAGCATATATTCGAAAGATCATGTGCTAAGTCGTTTAAAGATCAACTTTTCCCAAGATTCCTATGGAACTTAGGACAAGTTTCATCTCCTACACCTCCGGCAACACTATTTCAAACGTTGTTCCAACATCTACTTCGCTTTCTAAAACTCTTATTTTTCCATTATGATATTCTTCCACAATACGGTGTGCCAAACTGAGTCCTAGCCCCCAACCACGCTCTTTATTAGTAACTCCGGGGCGAAATATTTTCTTGAACATTTTCTTTGGCATTCCTTTCCCTTCATCTGCAATGTGAATATAGGTTTTACTTTTGTGGGAAAATGCTTTAACGCCGATATATCCATCTTTTTGCTTCATTGAATCAATGCAGTTTTTAAACATATTTTCCAGAGTCCATTTTATTAAATCAGGATCTAAATTTATCTTTTTATCTTTAATTTCGCTTTCAAATTTTATTTCAATTTTTTTGGAAACTGCCGGTAGTCTTCGTTCAAAATATTCTATTGTCTCCTCAATAATATCATGTAAACTACAAGATTGAAACTTCATTACAGAACCAACCTTACCAAAACGGGAAGCGATCTTGCTAAGTCTTTCTACATCACCCCGCATAAAATCCAACATTTCCTGAAGTTCTTTTCCATTTTTACAATTTCCCATTTTAGAAGACAGAATATCTATCCAGCCACTCAGTGAAGAGAGTGGTGTTCCAAATTGATGAGCAGTTTCTTTTGCCAGACCAACCCAGAGAATATCACGCTCTGTTTTTTTAATAGTATAAACACCATACATCCCTAATATTACATAAAGAAAGATAAAAGCCATACCAACATACGGCATCATTTTTAGATGGATCATTGTTTGAGAATCACCATAAAATACATAACTGTATACCCTATCATCTTCATCACTTATTTTAAGTGGGATCATTGAATGTTTTGATTCCATTTTTCTAACCATGCTTCTCAGGATGTTCTGTTGGTGTGTTTCCAATTGATCGAAATTATCCTGTGGAATATCTATGTTTTCCCAAGAAAATGGAGATTTCAAGCTATCGGTAAGAATAATGGGATAATCAATTCCAGGCAGAATTTCTTCCATGAAATATTGAAACAAAAAGTGTTCTAAGTTTACATCGGTTGGCATACCAACAAATTTTGAGTAAAGATCCGGCACGATTTGAACATCTTTTTTAACATTATTTATAACGATATTTGTGAAGATTATAAAAAGTACAAGTAAAAATACGCTTCCTAAAATAAAATAGACTTTAAGAAGAAGGCTTTTGTTACTCGCTTTCTTTTGCAATTTCCCAGATTTCATCTAATTGCTCCAAGCTTGCATCAAGCATTTTTTTGCCGTTACTAATAAAATGATTTTCTACTTTTTTAAACCGGCTCTCAAACCTACTTATTGTTCTTCTTAAAGCGGTTTCCGTATCAAATCCGGATTTTCTAGCAATATTAACTATAGCAAAGATCATATCGCCCAATTCATTTTGCATTTCTTCGATGTCTTTATTCTCATAAGCTTCCTGAAATTCCTTAACTTCTTCTTCCAGTTTAGCTACTGCCGGAGCCAAATCCGGCCAATCAAAACCAACTGAAGCGGCTTTTTCCTGCATTCTTTGTGCTACGATCAGTGCCGGCATATTTTGAGGAATTCCATCGATTGCAGAAATGCGGGAATGTTTTTTTTCTTCCAGCTTTATCCGCTCCCAATTCATCTTCACACCGTCAGCATCGGTGGCATGACCATCTCCAAAGATATGAGGATGTCGACGAATAAGTTTGTCATTTATTTGCGTAAGTACATCTTCCATCTTGAATCTATTATCTTCTCTGGCAATTTGTACCTGCATTACAATATGCAGCATGAGATCACCTAACTCTTCGGAAAGATGTTTATAATCTTTATTTTCAATTGCTTCAATAGATTCATACAGCTCTTCAATAAAATTGGGGATTAGAGATTCATGTGTCTGCTTTAAATCCCAGGGACAGCCATTTTTTTTATTACGTAGTTTTTCAATAACCTCTATTAATTTATCAAATTCCTTCATTTTTCCTCAAGTTTGTTAATGTATTCTTCATCTTTTTTTCCATCCGGTACAATATCAATATTGTTTTCCCAGTTTTCAACTGTTTTTTTATTTTTTATTTTTTTTCGTATCACACCTACGATCAAGATAAACGGAAGCACTCCCCAGATAAGTCCGCTAGAAGCCATTAAAATTGCAGTCTTAAAGTGGATTTTAGAATATTCTTCAAATTGATCTGAGAAGGTTCTGGTCGTCATGAAGAAGCTGTTTAAGAAAGCTCTCTCAAAATTTCCAGTTGATCCTGCTTTATCCCAAAGGCGATAAAATGATCTCCTTTTTTTTGAATAGAGATATTTTACTGCCAACCCCGATTTCGCATAGAAAGATTCCCACTCGATCATGTTTTCTGGATATCTTCTCTTCATTTTATCTAAAGGTCGGGAATTGCCTAAAATGTAATTTTTGGCAAAATTCAATTCACGTTCAATTCCCATATCATTAGAAAAATAGACAGCCATGCCCTCGTTAAACCAGAGTGGCGGATTCTTCCAATATGAACCAACAAAATGATGAATGTATTCATGCAGCAAAAGTTTACGGATGTTAGAGATGTTTTTTAAGTACTTAGGATTCTTTAAGAAAATGGTCTTGTTTCTTCTATTATAAAAACCGGAACTATGTTCCAAAATTGCTGAGTGCTTTTGTGTCCAACCTTCATAAACTTTGCTGTTAGGTGCCACCACTATGTTAATAGGAATATCAAGATAAGAACCTACACTTTTTTGAAATGATTGAATATCTTTATCTAACTGGATGATGAATTTTGAAGTTGCAGTTGTATCTTTTGCCTCTGCAAATAATATAATATCCCGATAATAGATCTTTTCATATTTGGTATTTGCGGCTGATAGTGAGGAGAAAAGGTATAGCAGAATAAAAGAAATGAGTACGTTTTTAAATTTGTGCGTGTTATTCTCCCAGAATACGTTTTTTTATTTTATCTGTAAGTTTTTTTATGTCGAATGGTTTAAAGATCACATCCTGCAAACCGGCTTTTTTAGATTTCACGACAACATGATCTGGATCATATCCAAAACCGGTCATCATAATTATCGGCAAATGTTCATTATACTCTTTAGCGCGTGAATAAAGCTCATAACCGTCCATATCCGGCATGGCAATATCTGTAAGTAGGAGATCGATATTTCCTGTCATAATTCTATTTAATGCGAGATATCCTTCATTTTCGCAGATCACTTCCAATTCAGAACAACATTCTTCCAATTCCATTTTAAGATATTCTGTTATCGAAATCTCATCATCTACAATTAAAATTCTATGACCCATTGCCAAACCTCTGCCTAATAATCCAGATCAAGTTAGATATGACCTGATCTTAAGCTGAGACTTTTTATAGAACTCATTTATTCTATCAAGAATTATTTTATCATTTTTATTTATGAGATATTTATACACGATCCAGCGTTCTGCCAATTGATCTTTATTAAAAGCTAATACTTCGCTATCTCTGAATTCTACTGTAATAAGTGGAAATTCCTCTTTTTTCCCATTCTCAACTATTCCGTTCAATCTTCCATCTTTAATTATTAAATCTCTTCCATTTTCATCGAATTCTAAGTTTAAATTTTTAGTTACATTAATAAACCTTATGTATTCAAAATATTTTTCTACCAATTGAATTTTATTCTTTAGTTTTTCTGCTTTTTCAAATTGGAGATTACTGAAATATTTATCACATTCTTTCTGTTTGGAAAATAAGAGATCTTTGGTTGAAATTATGTACGGAAGAATGGCTTTTGTAAATGTTTCATGTTTTTCTTTAATACACCAGCCGGGGCATTTATCATTTTTGTACCTTGAGCAGGGATATGGTTTTTCATCCGGACAAAGTGGGAATCGGAATAGTTCTGCCATTGCATCCAGCAGATCAAATAGAAAGAATCTATCTTTGAATGGTCCAATGTAGAACTTGTTCTCTTGTGTATCTTCTACAACTTTAAAGTATGGAGGTCTTTCAAGATCAATTCCCAGATATACATATTTTTCATAGGGTTTAATCATCGAATTGAATTCCGGATGAGAAGTACTTTCCAGTTTCTTTTGATGAACAAGTGCTGCAAAAAGTGATGTGTGTTCTTCAAAAGCAATTTCTACTGTTTGAGACACTAGTTGAAAAATATTTTTATCATCCTTTGCGACTTTGAACAATTGCCTGATACTTTTATCAAGATTAGAAGTTTTGTTAACATACAAAATATCGTTATTACCTGAAAAAGTAAAAATTCCCGTTCCTGATGCGATCTTTTGTTCATTAATTTCTGTTTTATTAAACTTAATCATGAGGTTCAATGTTGGAAATTAGAATTGAATGTCAATAAGAAAAGAAGAGGAAAAGTGTTTGAGTAATTGAGTGCCTAAGTAACTGAGTGCCTGAGTAACTGAGTGCCTGAGTTGAGAAGTTAAGAGGTTTATGGTTTAATTGTTGAGTGATTGAAAGTAATCTTCTTCATTCATTCACGAGGAGTAAAGCTGAAAGTTATTCCAAAAGATTCTTCGTGGGTAAGGCAAAAAGAAACCTCCAACCTTCATGCTATTTCGGCTTGGCAGGCAGAAAGACAGCATTTTTATATTCTCAAATCTTCAATTCTATATCGAAAATCTTCAATCGGAAATTAATTCTTCCACCAGCTTCTTATGTTCCCTCACCTGAGATGAAAGAGCAGGAGAGGGACAGCCGGGTGAGGTTAGTTTCAGAGTTCCCAAGAAAAACTTAGGAACGAATATTAACGAGTGTTTCAATCTTTTCTTTTCGCGTTCTTTCGCGTGTTTAGCGGGCATTCTTTTGAGTCATTATTCTTGACGTTTTCCAGCTCATTTTCAAATTGCGATTTATGAGTACATTTTATACTAAAATTAGATCTCTGATTGATAGATCGGAGTTCATAAAAAAATTCGATGCGGAAATTGCTGAGAATAAAACAAAAGGATTATTCCACAATCTTAACCGTTCTGCAAAATCAATATTGCTGGCACGTGTATTTAAGCAGACAGGGAAGAATATAATTTTTGTTACTGCGGATGATAAAGTTGCAGAAGATTATCTGGAAGATCTCGATCTTCTAATTGGAAGAGATAAGGCACATTTTCTGCCGGATTATGAGGTTTTGCCTTATGAACAGCGTTCACCGCATTATATGCTGCGAGGTCAGAGAATTGAAACTCTTACGGCTGCCGTATCTTCTGAACCGGGAATTTTTAGTGTTTCTATTCGCTCACTTCTGCGTAAAATAACTTCTGCAGCAATTTTTAAAGAGAATATAATCCGATTCTCTGTTAACGAGGAGTATGATCCTGATGTACTTATTTCTAACCTGGTTGGAATGGGATACGAGACTCAGTTTCAGGTTTCAAAAGTTGGAGAGATCGCCCGTCGCGGTGGCATTATTGATGTTTTCAGTCCAAATTCACAACGCCCGGTTAGGATCGAGTTTTTCGGTGATATAATAGAATCGATCAGAGTATTTTCTGTAAATTCTCAACGTTCTACCGGTGAAGAATTAACTAAAATCACCTTAATTCCCTCCCGTGAATTTTCGCTGCACGATATTGATACAGATGATAAGATGTGGCAGAAGATCCATGACAATGGATTTTATGATGGGATTGAACTCGATGTTTCTATGCTTATCCCAAAAATTGAGACTTTCGTGGAATATTTTCTACCTGATAATTGTATTATTTTCTGGGATGAATTTCAATATATTCCATCTTACATAAAAGAAATTTTTGAAGAAACAACCGATCTTTATCGGAAAATTCGAACTAAATATAAAAATCGTATAATCCCACAACCAGAATCACTTTTTGCTGATAAACGCTTTGTGAATAAACTATTGAAGAAATATCCAAATTATTTTCTATCTTCTTCATATCAGGAATTTAAAGAGATCACTGCTAAATTTAAAGCTCCAATTGCTTCCCAAACAAATCTGCAGGGAAACCTGGAAATATTTGAGAATGAACTTAAAACTAAGTTGAATAATGGTTACAGAATAATAATTCAATCTGATAATAGCAGTCAAAGCAAACGGATGCGTGATCTATTGCCGCAATATGATGATCAGATAGATTTTACGATAGGTGTTTTACAATCCGGCTTTGATCTTACCGATGCAAAAATTGCAGTTTATACTGATCATGAAATATTCAGCAGATACAAACGAAAACGACATCAGAACAGATTTTCTAAAGAAGAAGCTCTGGTAGATTACGATGCACTTAAACCCGGGGATTACATTGTTCATATTGATCATGGAATTGGTATTTATGCCGGATTAAAGCGATTAAGTATTGAGGGAAATACAATTGAAACACTCACTTTACGCTATGCCGGAAACGATGTAGTTTATGTTCCAACCTTTCAACTTTCGTTAGTTTCTAAATTTGTTTCGGAAGAAGGAATAGCTCCCACAATTCACAAACTCGGCAGTAAAAAATGGGAAAATATGAAATCTCGGGCACAGAAACAAATCGAGCTTATTGCTGAGGATCTGATAAAACTATATGCCGAACGAAAAGTGAAAAAAGGTATTGCCTTTGAACCCGATTCTGCCTGGCAAACTGAGATGGAGGAATCATTCATCTACGAAGATACACCGGATCAGAAAAGAGCGACCGAAGAGATCAAGACAGATATGGAAGATGATACCCCCATGGAACGCCTGTTATGCGGAGATGTGGGATTTGGAAAAACAGAAGTTGCCATTCGTGCTGCATTTAAAGCTGTGAACAGCGGATATCAAGTTGCTATATTGGTTCCTACAACGCTACTGGCAGAACAGCATTATCTTGTTTTCAGAGAAAGGCTGGCTCAATACCCGGTGAGTATTGCCATGTTCAGTCGATTCCGTTCTAAAGCCAATATTAACAAAGATCTGGCAAAATTGGCAACCGGTGAAATTGATATTGCCATAGGAACTCACCGACTACTTTCTAAAGATTTAAAGTATAAAAAACTTGGGTTGCTAATAATTGATGAAGAGCATCGCTTCGGAGTACGGCATAAAGATAAACTGCGCCAGATCAAAACAAATGTTGATACACTTTACATGAGTGCAACACCAATTCCACGTACAATGTATATGGCACTTTCTAAACTAAAAGAGCTTTCACTTATTCATACTCCACCCAAGGCAAGATTACCAATAAGAACCATTATAGTCCCTTACGATGAGAGTATTATCAAAGATGCGATTAACAGAGAAGTTGACCGTGGTGGGCAGGTTTTCTTTGTTCATAACAGAGTTCAAACAATCGAAAGCATCGCTGCCGAATTGCAGGAACTTCTCCCCCATGTAAGTTTTGAAATTGGTCATGGGCAATTGCCTGAGAAACAGTTGGAAAGAATAACACTTGATTTTGCACATCATAAATTTGATGTACTTATCGCAACAACAATTATTGAATCCGGAATTGACATACCAAATGCAAACACAATGATCATAAATCGTACCGATATGTTCGGACTTGCCCAATTATATCAAATGCGAGGTAGAGTTGGTAGAAGTAATCGTCGTGCTTATGCGTATCTAATAATTCCACCAAAATTGAATGAAGTTGCACGAAAAAGATTGGAATCGCTCATTGAATATGAATCATTAGGAAGCGGTTACCAGATCGCTATGCGGGATATGGAGCTTCGTGGAGCCGGATCACTTTTGGGAACCAAACAAAGCGGTATAATCAATTCAATCGGATTTAATTATTATAACCGTCTTCTAGAAAGCGCAATAAAAGAATTGCAAGATGAAGAATTTGTTGGAGAACTTGAAAAAGAAAAGCTGCTTCATCTTAAACTGAATATCGATCACTATTTCCCTGAAACTTATATTTCAAATGAAAAAGAGAGATTGGAAATTTATCGTAAGCTTCTACATTTTAACTTACTAAGTGAATTTGATGATGTCGAAAAAGAATTAATTGATAGATTCGGTGAGATACCTGAAAAATCTGTAAATACAATTCTTTATTATAAATTGCGCATGCTGGCTCTACAAGCCAATCTTCGTTCCCTCGATATTAAGAAGGATAAATTCATAATTGAATTTGATTCCAAACGTCTTCCATCTCGTTCTTTGATCATAAAAATTATTGGTAAATTCAATTATTCGGTTAATTTTGATACGACAAAAAATCTAAGGATAATTTTTAATATCTCAGAGGAAACGAAAACTACAAAAAATAGTCATCTGAAAATAGCTCTAAAGATATTGCAATTCATCACTGAAATTTCTTAAAACAGTATATTTACGGCTGTATGAAAACATTTGACAAAAAAGCTTAACTTTAGAATTTTCCCTTATCTTAATAAAGAATGTTGTTAGTTAGTATTAGAAGTTCTGGAGGTTTAATGAAAAATATATACAAAGTTGTATTGGTAATGGTCATACTTCTTTTTTCAATTTGTCTTTTCGCTCAGGAAAATAACGATACAAAATACAGCAGTGAGATCATGTATAATGTCTCTGTTGTTGGAGCTGTAAAAAATCCGGGAGTATATATGTTCCCGCCAATCAGTCGTGTTTCGGAAGCTATTAAACTTGCCAATACACTTATTGATACACTCAACGTTCCCGTTTATGCTGCAAGTAATGCCTCAAAAAGAAACATTACTTTAAAAAGAAATGATGAAATCATAAAACTCGATCTTTTGAGATTCCTTGTTTTGGGTGAAGAAAATTCCAATCCATATTTAGAAGATGGAGATATTATTATTGTTCCTGCAATTAAGAAGCAAGTACATATTTTTGGAGCTGTCAGTAATAGAAATAATGAGGAACTCCAAAATTCTATCGAGTTAGGAGAGGGAGATAGAATATCAGATATTATTGAACTTGCAATGGGCATAATGCCAAGTGCAGATAAGCAAAATGCTGAACTTGTAAGATTTATTGGGAATTCATCTGAAACTGAATCTATCGAAATAAACCTTAGCACTATTATGAACGATCTGGAATGCGAAGATAATTTAGTCTTACAAAATAATGACAGGATATATATTCGTGACATTCCTCAATACCATAATAAAAGTTTTATAACATTAATTGGTGAAATTGCTTATGCTGGAACTTATGCAATCGAAAATAACAAGACGACTCTTCTACAAATTATAACAAAAGCTGGTGGACCGACTGAGGATGCTGATCTTTCTAATGCCTATTTGCAAAGAATTAGCGAAGAAGATCTTCGCGAACCGGAATATGATCAATTAAGAAGAACAAAGGCTGATGATATGTCTCATCTAGAATATCGCTATTTCAGGAATAATATCACTGAAGAAAACGGTGTATTTGCAAAAAACTTCGATATTTTATGGAATAATAAGGAAATTGAATACGATATCAAGCTAAAAGATGAAGACATAATATATTTTCCAGCAAAAGCTGTTGCCATTAAAATTAGTGGGGAAGTTGCAAATCCCGGCTTGATCAATCATGATCCTGAACTGACTTATCTTGAATATATCGAGCTTGCTGGTGGTCTTACCGATAAATCGTGGAAAAGAAAAATAAAAATAATCCGGGCAAAAACAGGAGAATGGATAAACCCTAATAAGAATACAAAACTTTTCCCGGGAGATACTATTTTTATCCCACGCACAGAAAGATTTTCATATTACTGGCCTTACATACAGGAAACAATTTCATTTATAACTGGTCTTGCTACTAGTATCATTGTAATTAGAAGCTTAATAGATAATTAGGAGAATAAATGAACATATTAATAACAGGTGGCGCAGGTTTTATCGGATCACATTTGGCAGAAAAACTTTTAAAAGAAGGGCACTCAGTTTCTGTGATCGATAATCTATCTACAGGAAAATATTCTAATATTATCCATTTAACAAAGAAACAAAATTTTAATTATGTTATCGATTCTATCTTAAATCGTGATGTATTGGAAGAAATGATAAAAAAATGTGACCAGATATATCATCTTGCAGCGGCGGTTGGAGTAAAATATATCATAGATAATCCTCTCCTTTCGCTTCAAACAAATATTGGTGGTGCCGAAAACGTTCTGGAATTTGCCAATAAATATAAGAAAAAGGTGTTGATGGCATCCACTTCCGAAATCTACGGAAAGAACGATAAAATTCCGTTCAAAGAAGAGGATGACAGGTTATTGGGTTCTACACACATCTCCAGATGGAGTTATAGTGCGGCAAAAGCAATAGATGAATTTTTTGCATTAGCCTATTATAGAGAAAAGAAACTTCCGGTTGTTATTGTGCGTTGTTTCAATACAGTTGGTCCACGTCAGACAGGGCAGTATGGAATGGTTATTCCCAAATTCGTTAGAAATGCTCTGCTTAATCATCCAATAACGATCTTTGGTGATGGTAAACAAACCAGATGCTTCTGTGATGTGGATGATGTAACCGATGGTATGATTAAATTAATGAACAATAAAAAAGCAGTTGGTGAAATCTTTAATATTGGAAATGATAAAAGTATTAGTATTGAAGAACTTGCACATAAGATAAAAAAACTTACTAACAGCAAATCAAAAATTGAATATATAAATTATGAAGATGCGTATGAAGAAGGTTTTGAGGATATGCGTCATCGAAAACCGGATCTATCAAAAGTAATTGAATTGATCGATTATAAACCTAAATACAATCTTGAACAAATTCTTAAAAGAACAATAGATTATTTTGAGGAATAAAATATGAACGTTCCATTACTCGATCTGAAATTACAATATGATCTGGTTTTAACTGATATAAAAACTGCTATCGAAAAAGTATTTGAATCACATAGATATATTCTTGGTCCACAAGTTAAAGAATTTGAAAAAGATATGCAGAAATATTGTGAAGTTAATCATGCTGTCGGTTGTGCTTCCGGTACTGATGCTCTCGTTCTCGCATTAAAAGCTCTTGAAATACAAGAAGATGATGAAGTTATTACAACAACTTTTACATTTTTTGCAACTGCCGGCTCAATTTCACGAGTTGGTGCTAAACCTGTCTTTGTAGATATCAAACCGGATACTTTTAATATCGACCCACAAAAAATTGAAAATGCAATAACAACTAAAACAAAAGCAATAATTGTTGTTCATCTATTTGGTCAACCTGCCGAAATGGATAAGATCATGGAAATTGCCCGAAAATATAATCTAAAAGTTATTGAAGATAACGCTCAAGGGATTGGTGCTAAATTTGATGGAAAAGTTGCCGGAACAATAGGAGATATTGGTACACTTTCATTTTTTCCAAGTAAAAATCTGGGAGCGATGGGTGATGCTGGAATGTGTCTGACAAACAGCGATGAACTTGCAGCGAGATTGATGCAGCTTCGTGTTCACGGTGAAAATCCACAATACTTCCATAAGTGGGTAGGATTGAACAGCCGACTCGATACCATTCAAGCAGCAATTTTAAAAGTAAAACTTCCACACCTTGAAAATTGGAGTGATGCTCGTCGTAAAAACGCTCAATATTATTATAATAATCTAAATGATGTTTCGCAAATAAAATTACCTTTTATTCATGAAAAAGCAACTTCGATCTATAATCAATTCACGTTGATCGCAGAAAATCGTGATGGTTTGCTTGAACATTTGAGAAAAAACGAAATTGGTTGTGCAGTTTATTATCCAAAACCGCTTCATGTTCAAGAGTGTTTTTCTAAACTTGGTTATAAAAAAGGTGATATGCCAATTGCAGAAACTATTTCACAAAAAGTTATTTCAATTCCTATATTTTCAGAAATCACACCCGAACAACAGGATTATGTGATAGAAACTATCAAGAAATTCTACGCACAAGGATAGCAGGAGCAAAAAATGAATATTATTGTTTGCATCAAGCAAGTTCCCGATACAACTGAGATCAAAATAGATCCTGAAACAAATACCCTGATCCGGGAAGGCGTAGAAAGTATTATAAATCCATTCGATCTTTATGCAATTGAAGAAGCTATAAGATTGAAAGAACAATATGGCGGCACGGTTACAGCAATAAGTATGGGGCCTCCACAAGTAGAATCGGCTCTCCGCGAATCTGTGGCAATTGGTGTTGATGAGATATTGCTTCTTACAGACAGAAAATTTGCCGGAGCCGACACATGGGCTACAAGCCTTACACTTGCAGAAGCTATCAAGAAAATTGATGAATATGATATTATTCTTTTTGGACAGCAGGCAATTGATGGTGATACTGCTCAAGTTGGACCTGGTGTTGCTACACATCTCGGAATTCCACAAACCGGTTTTGTGAAAAAGATCGAAGAGATAAAAGATAATAGAATACTTTTACAAAGATTAATGGAAGATGGCTACGATAGATTGGATATGCCGCTTCCGGCTGCTATAACTGTTGTGAAAGAAATTAATGAACCACGCCTTCCTTCTCTTCGTGGTAAGAGAAATGCCAAAAAAACTGAATTGAAAACCTGGACGGCTGAAGACCTGGGATTAAATGAAGAAAAAATCGGATTGAACGGTTCTCCAACGCAGGTTATCAAAATATTCTCACCTGATCTGCAAAAAGATGGAGAAAAGCATGAGCTTCCTGCAGAAGAACTCGTGGAAATACTTTATAATAAACTGAAAGAACTTGGGAAATAGATATAGTAAATGCTGCAATTTCCTGAAATAAATCCAACAATTATCAAACTTGGAATGTTTGAAGTCCGCTGGTATGGTCTTTTTTATATCATTGGTTTTTTGATTGCTTACATTTTTGTTAAAAAGAGTTATGCACATAACAATATTAAATTAAAAAAAGAGGATTATGAAACTCTTCTCTTTAATCTTATGCTTGGGGTGATCATCGGCGGCAGGCTTGGATATATTTTATTCTACAATTTCCAATTTTATTTGAGTAATCCGTTACAAATCCTTGCTGTCTGGCAAGGTGGGATGTCATTTCATGGCGGAGCAATCGGAGTTTTAGTATTTGGTTATTTCTTCTGTAAAAAGCATAATTACAATTTCTATAAATTGGCTGATCCTGTAGCACCATTTGCTTCTATTGCACTTTTTTTGGGACGGATCGGCAACTTTATTAATGGTGAATTGTGGGGACGAGCCACAAATGTACCATGGGCAATGATTTTCCCCTCAGATCCCCAGAAACTTGCACGTCATCCTTCACAACTTTATGAAGCTTTTTTAGAAGGAGCATTACTCTTTACAATAACCTACATCATGTTTCGTAAAGTCAAAAAAGCGGGAATTGTTTTTTGGACATGGATAGGATTATATGGCTTTTTTAGAACCTTGGTTGAATTTGTACGTCAACCCGACGCAAATTTGGGTCATGTACTTGGCTTTATGACAATGGGACAAATATTAAGTTCATTAATGATTGTTTCAAGCTTGATCGGTATTGGTTTAATTTTTCGAGTTAAAAAAGATGAAACTGAATAAGTTTTTTCTTTTATTTATATTATTACTTTTCGTCACAAGTTGTGCATTTTTATTAAAGCCTGCAGAGAAAGATAAAGAAAAATTACTTTTTACACATCTCAAATTCTGGGAAAATATCCGAATCGATGGAATTATCGAAGCAAATTATAAAAATTTTGTTTTCCGAAAAAACATAACCATCAAGAAAAATAGCTCTACCTTTAGAATCGATATTTATGATTCCGGAATATTTGGAATGCAGCCAACACCATTTATTTCTGCTTATTACGATTCAGTTTTGACGATCCGCACTCCAGATCAGCAAATTAATCAGCTTGGTTATGAAGAAAAAGAATTTGATCTTTCAATTCTATTTGAATTATCCGACCTGTTTACAAATAAAGATGAAATAATTAAGCACCAAAAACTTAATTATAAAGATGCAATAATCATTTTTTCTGATAACATGAATATCAGTGAGATCGTCAGTAGTACTAATTCTACAAAGATAATATTTAATTACTTACAAGATCTTGATTCAATAACGTTCCATAAAGAAAAAACAGAAATTATTAATATTCAAATTGACAAAATTATGCATCTGAATGAAGAAATTAATAGATTAAATTAATGAACTGCCAAAATGGAATTCAGTTCTGAGGTATATTATGATTGATAGATACTCACGAAAGGAAATGACCAAGATCTGGGATTTGCAGAATCGTTTTCAATGTATGCTGGATGTAGAGATCGCAGCATGCAAAGCAATGAACGAGCTGGGAATAATTCCTAAAGAAGACCTTGATGTGATCGTAGAGAAAGCTGATTTTGATGTTGAGAGAATTGCTGAGATCGAAGAGATCACACATCATGATGTTATTGCTTTTCTTACAAATATAGCAGAATATGTCGGTCCTCCATCACACTGGATACATTTTGGAATGACTTCATCCGACGTACTTGATACGGCTTCCTCCATCCAGCTTAAACAAGCTGGAGAACTTATTCTTCGTGATTTACAAAAATTTTCTGAAATCCTTAAAATGAAAGCTCGTGAATACAAAAAGACCCTTTGTATCGGAAGATCCCACGGTATTCATGCAGAGCCTACTACATACGGTCTGAAATATGCACTTTGGTTTGATGAAATGCAAAGAAATATTACAAGAATGGAAAATGCAATTAATATTGTTTCGGTAGGACAAATTTCCGGTGCTGTTGGAAACTATGCTCATCTTTCTCCCGAAATTGAAGAGATAGCCTGTAAATATCTTGATCTTGATCCGGTAAATATTTCTACACAAGTTATTCAAAGAGATAGAATTTCTGAATTTATGAACACTCTTGCAATTATTGGTTCAACCATAGAAAAAATATCAATGGAGATTCGACATCTACAACGAACCGAAGTTCTGGAAGTGGAAGAGAATTTCTCCAAGGGACAAAAAGGTTCCTCGGCAATGCCGCATAAACGTAATCCAATTATTACGGAACGTATGTGTGGAATGACTCGTCTCCTGCGTTCTAATGCGATTGCAGCGTTAGAAAATAATGCTCTCTGGCACGAAAGGGATATCAGTCATTCTTCAGTTGAACGAATTATTTTACCCGATTCAACTATCTTGATGAACTATATGTTGAATAAAATGATCCCTTTAATAGAAAATTTACTTGTATACCCTGAAAAAATGATGCAGAATATTGAGATCACAAATGGTCTTGTTTTTTCTCAAGTTGTCTTATTGGAGCTTTCCAAGAAAGGAATTTCTAGAGAAAGATCTTATGCCCTGGTCCAACGAAATGCAATGGAATGCTGGAAATCTAAAAAACCATTTGCAGAGCTGATCCTTGCCGATGAAGAAATCCGTGAATTCCTTACCGAAGAGGAACTAGTTGATATTTTTTCCTATGAAAGATATTATAAAAATATTGATTTTATCTTTAACAGAATTGGAATATTGTAATGTCAGAATATACTCCTGTTGAGCATTTAACCAAGATCCAAAAACTAAAATATAGAGCTGCTTTTTTTCCAATTCTGCTAGTTATTATTAGTTTTGTATTAAATATGATTTATGGAATTGATCAAACCAAATATCTCTCAATTTTTGGATTTATCTGGTATTTAATTATAATAATTCAATTCAGGGTTAGAAGAAACTATCCACCGGAAAGCAAAACGGAAATTGCACTTTCCCCGATTTATGGAAAAGTTAGCAAAATTGAAGATCGTTCCATCACCATAAAAAAGGGATTTTTTCAATCTGCAGATATTCGTTATGCCGGACAAAATATCGAAGTAACAATAAGATCTAAACAAGCTAAATATTTTGAAGACCAACCTTCTCTTGCTGGAAGATTAATTGGTGTAATCTCATCCTCAGGAATTTGCATTTGTGGAATTCCGGAAGGCTGGAAAATTGAATTAAATGTCGGTGATAAAGTCACAGCCGGTGAATCAATTTTGGCGGTAAAATGAATACAACTAAATTAAAGTATATTGTCCCAAATTCATTCACGGCTCTTAGTCTTATTTTAGGATTATCTGCATTGCATTTAATAAGTTTAGGCAACTATTTTTTAGCTGCCTGGCTAATCGGTTTTGCCATGGTTTGTGACTTTTTGGATGGAAAATTTGCCAGGATGTTGAATGCTCAAAGTAAATTTGGAGCTCAATTTGATACATTATCCGACTTTGTAACCTTCGGAGTTACTCCCGGATTTTTAGCTTATTCCAGTTTACTAAATGAAGTAAATATTGTTGGTGCAGTAGTATCAATTTTCTATGTTTTTTGTGGAGGATATCGTTTAGTAAGATTCACTCTTAAAAATAATATCACTTCAAAAAAACAACCTTTTATCGGATTACCTATTCCGGCAGCTGCCGGAATGATAGCTTCATTTATTATTTTAAATTCATATTTTCAAGATGCTAAAATCATCGTTGATCTTTTAATAATTTCAACTTTTATAGTATCTATTTTGATGATAAGCAAGATAGAATATCTGCCGCTTGAAAAGGGTAAAAAATTATCAAAAGAATCAAAATTATTTATCTCTTTAGCAATTATTAGTATTGTTTTAGCTATTAAATTTTCCTATTTTATTTTCATAATCTGGATGTTGATATATATTCTTTATGGTGTGCTCAGACAAATATTGCTTTCTTTCAAAAAAACACGCTCCTAAAATCACATAACATCTCATTTCCAAATTATAATAACACCCTATAGCTCACTAACTTCTTGTATTTAGAGTTATTACCATCATGTATATTTACGTATCTTTTATATTATCCTTGACATACATATGCTCATTCTTATAAAAGACATATAAATGTAATCAGAGATTAATAGATTTGTATTGCAAGATTTTAACAGTGTTTTAAGGAGATATTATGCCAATATTCAAAGATAATTATTTTACAAATGACACCTATTCACTTCGTACTGAAAGACTGAAGATAATAAAAAATTATATACTCGACTGGTCGGGACATTTATCGCTTTCAAAAGAGTTACTTGATTGGGGAATGGCGGCTCCGAATAGATGGCAAAATATCCAAAAAAAAGTTGAAGAAAAAAAGAATAAGTCCAACGATATTTTTCTGGAACTAAAAGAAATTGATGAAATAACTTTCAAGTATTATCTACGCTGTAAACGTTTGATCTATAACAAATATATTGAAAACAAAAAGATATTACATCAATATGGAATCGATACAAAATTCCCCAGGAACAGGCAGGAAAAAATTTATACAATTAAGAAAATGCTAAAGGCATTTACCAAACAAAAAGAACATAATGAACCCGATCTTATCCCGGAAGATTTTATTTTAAAACTTGAATCATTATTTAAAAAATCGGAAACAACATTTGAAAAAGCTCATTCAAATAGCAGATCAATTTCTTCAGAAGCAGTTGAAAAACAAGTTGAAATTTTTAAAGAGGATTCTAAGAAATTACGGACATTATATTCATGGGCATTAATGACCTGGGAACCGGATGAACCTTACCTGGTTCAACTAGGATTTGCCGTAAAAGCTAAGAAGAAAAGTAAGGCCGAAAACGAGATAGATGAGGTATTGGAATAATATGAATATTCTACAAACATTTATTGGACTTTTTTTTCCAAAAATATGTTTGAGTTGCGATGAACATCTTTTAGAAAATGAACAATTTCTCTGTTCAAATTGTTTTAGTTCACTTAAGTTTTTAGAGGATATTTGTATCATTTGTGGTGCACCAAAAACCATAAGAGAATGTAAGGTTTGTCAGACTAATGAATTTCAATTTGATAAAGCTCGTTCGGTTTTCATGTTTAATAAAGTCGTGCAAAATATGATACATGAATTCAAATATAACGAAATGACGCGGGTTGCAAAATTTATGGGAATGCAAGCACAAGAATATATTGAAAAATTCCAGCCCTTTGATCATATTGATTATATTGTTCCGGTTCCACTTCATAAAGTAAAAAAACGCTCCCGCGGATTTAATCAAGCTGAATACCTTACCCGAGAGATTTCTAATAACATGAACTGGAAGTATCTCCCTAAACTAATTAAGAGAAAGAGATTCACAGAAACTCAAACGAAATTAAATAAAGATCAAAGAAAGAAAAATGTATCTCTTGCTTTTGCGATTAATACTAAATATAAGATCATGGGAAAGAACATTTTACTGGTGGATGACGTGTTCACAACCGGTGCTACAGCTAATTCTATTGCCATAGCCTTAAAGGAAAAACAAGTAAATAGGGTTTATGTTTTAACAATTGCAAGAGCGTTGTAGTAGAAATTATTATCCCTAATCGTCCGCAAAAAAAGTTATGTGGTAGATCATTGATTGTAGCTCAGACACTCTTGTCTGAGCATGCACGTTCAGGAGTGAACGTGCTACGCTACTTTAATAACAGCATCTTCTTTGTAATATATTTCTTTGGTGTTTGTAATCTATAAAAATATACTCCTGATGAAACTCTTTTGCCATTATCATCTCTGCCATTCCAGATCATTTCGCTTCTACCCGGACTCATATAACAGTCTAATAAAGTTTTTACTTTCTGTCCTTTAATGTTGTAAATTTCTAACTTAACCTGCCCAGATTCCGGCAGATCGAAAACTATTTTAGTTTCCGGATTAAAGGGATTGGGGAAATTTGTTAATTGGTAATCGGTCACTGGTAATTGGTCATTGGTAATTCCAACAGGATATTCATCTGCTCCAAACTCATAACAACCCATATCAATGATAGCAGTTCCGTTATTGTCTCCATCCCACACACGGTAATTATGCAAAAGATCCCATGGTGGCAAGAATAGTCCTAAAGTATCCGGTGTACCGGTATCTACGCAGGGTGAATCTAAAGTTAGTTGATACGGATAATCACCAGTTAGAAGAAAAAGTGGATCTTCGTCTATGTTGCCTTCTAACCAATTTACTATGTTAACTCCATTTTGATTATAAATTGCGCTTTCTCCACCCAAAATATTGCAATTGGAAATATCTATTTCACTAATTATTCCTTGCCCTGATTTATCAAAAAGAGCTATCTCATAATCACCGATATTTCTTAAAATATTATTTCTACAGTTTATATTCCCCTGAACCTCGATACCATACGGAGATTCATTATTAATTACAGTATTATTTGTGAATGTTAAGTTATGATCATTCAAAAGTTTAACATATATAGTACTTCTACCAAACGTAACTGAATTATCTGCAAATAAGCAATTATTGATTATTACATCTCCTACTTCTTGATTATAATAGGATATTATTAGAGCACTAGCATATCCTTCCCACAAAGTATTTACAGCATTGTTATTAATGAACTCACAATTTTCAATTATAAAATCTCCATAACCATCCGTATGTAACCCGGCTGCAGGTGCTATTGATGAACTTGAAGATGTATTATTTGAGAAAATGCAGTCTTCTGCTTTAAAAAAAGTAGTACCATTAAACTGACCGCTAGCCGATAATTGCATATCTATGTTATCTATTGTAACATTTTTCAATTGTATGTTCCCACCTGATGTAGCACTACAGATTGCACCTCCCAAATCCAAAACTATGCAATCTTGAATTAACAGATTTTCGAATTTAATAAAATCACTATATGATATCATTATAAAATCATTATTAGTCAAACCATTTTGGAATGTCATATTTTTTATGGTTGAATTATCATAATCTGTTCCCGCATAAAAAAAAGGATAACCACCCATTTCTCCATCGATAATAGTTGTGTTCGTATTTTCACCAATAATATTCACATTCGACTTGCAGCCAAAGGTAAGTTGTTGCTGATTTAAACTTTTACTATAAATCCCCTCCGCCAGATGGACAGTATGAGGGTTATCACTATTGGAGGCAATATTTCTAACAGCAAGATTAATTGTTTTCAATGGTTCATCTGCAGTTAATCCGGAATTTTCATCATTCCCTTCGGGAGAGACGTAGAGATCGTGGTCTATTGGTTCAATAATATGATGCAGGATATCAAAATTATACGTAAAATTGTCATCCCCCGGATATTTCTGGGCAAAATACCTTGTTGGTTCCGCTACTGTGAAAGTATCAACTATTACTGTTTGTTCATCACTGTGTATTGATTGTACAAACATTTCAACACCTGTAGCCGCAACATTGTTATATATACTGCATCTGTTAACAGGATCAAACTCTACTTGAGATTCACCACCAATAGCTAATCCTCCACCAGTTTTATAAGCAAAATTCTGTTTTATAGAATTACCAGACAAAAAAACCAATCCATTGATTATTGACAAACCACCAGTAACAAAGCTAAAATTATTAATGATATGGCAATTAATTATATCACATTGTACAAATTCTTGATAATCAGCGAATATGCTTATCCCACCACCGAAGAGCGGATCATCATCCACCCCCTGTCCATTTGTAATGGTCAAACCACGCAAACATGTGTCAGTTTCCTGTGAGATGATACTCACACAACTTGATAATCTTTGACCATCGATGATAGTAGAATATATGTATTGTTCATCACCTGTGGTTAATTCAAGACTGGCAACTGTGATGTTTTTGCCGATGTAATCGATATTTTCGTAATATGTACCAGGATAGACGAGAACCGTATCAGTATCAGCAGAAGCATTTATTCCTTCCTGGATAGTTATAAAGTTACCTGTGCCGTCTTGTTTGATGTGGTAGGTAACGGAATTTAGCAACGAACAAACGCTAACAAAAACGAACAGAAGAAATAAATGCCGGCTTTGCAAAATAGAAGGACATCTTCGGAAGAATAACTTGGTATTAGTATTCATATAATCTCCTTTTTTGCTTTGTCTTCCTGAAAAATTCTTCTTCGACATTCGACGAAGGAACTGAAGCAAATTGGTTATTAATATTTTTTATCATATAACCCCCCGTTTTCCCCCTTTCCGTCTTCGCCAAGCTACGTCGCGACAAGCCAAAGGGGGACTCTATTGTCATCCTCGCAAAAGCGGGGATCTTAGATTCCCGATCGGAGTTGGGAATTACAATTTTTTTCCTTTTTTTGTCATCCTCAGCTTGACTGAAGATCTTTCCTTGTTCACAAGTTGAACTTGTGAACACAATTGCGTATGCAAGTTCAACTTGCATACGAGTGACCGACCTAAAGTTCCCTCTCCCGATTAAACGGGAGAGGGTTAGGGTGAGGGCTATTTCAACATTAACATTTTCTTCATTATTGTATCATCTTTAGTTGATAATTTATAGAAGTATATTCCTGATGAAACACTCTTTTCATTGCTGTCTTTTCCATTCCAAACTGTTTCATATGATCCTGCTAACTGCTCTCCTTTAACAAGGGTTTTTACAAGTTGCCCCTTGATGTTGTAAATGCCGATCTCAACCATACCATCATCTGGAAGAGAATAAGCAATTGTTGTAGTTGGATTGAAAGGATTAGGATAGTTCGAAGTTGAAAGTTTAACTGGTAAATTATCAGACTGATCTCCACGGAAAGAGACATAATAACATTCCTGCTTGTCTTTCAAATCAATTTTCGTTGTCTCCCGATAACCGGTTTCCGGTTCGTAAACTAAATACTCCTTGTAATTTGTGTTTACTCCTCTGCTGCCATACGAAAATTCAAATTCCAGAGTTCCGCCCTGAGAACCGGTTATATAGGCACAAATATTTGCCAGAGTATCTTGAACCACAGTAGCTCCTTTGCATTCACCATCAAGCAAAACACCGATCTCTTCAGGCATATTTTCTGGATCCAAGTCTATGTATATAGGGATGTAATCTGCTTCTTCCGTGTAGGAAAAGCTTTGGGGTTCTTCGATAATAAACGGTTCGCTTGGTGTATTATTTGCCCATGAGAAATTTGGGATGTCTCTCACACACCAAACTACTACCATATCTCCCGGATTCAGGGTATTAGAAATATCTGGCCAAGGGCTGCTTACTGACCAGTGTTGTGTTTGTATTAGATAAATATTATCGAGATGATCGGCAAAAGCATCATAAACATGCTGGGAATTTTCCAAAAAGTAACCGATCCAGTTACCTACCGGCATTTCAGCAAGTACAGGGAATATAGTCGTATATTTACATCGGAAACCGGAGACTTCTATCTGATCTGATTCTGACTCCATTTTCACTTTAAAACCATCAGGACTAATCACTTCATAATCTCCATTTTGCCAATTTGGATAGGAATATGAAAAATTGGTTTCTTCTTGTAGACCATAATCTATACTGTTTTCTATGGGACCCCATAATTCATCAATCCTATTTGTTGTTGCAGCTTCAAAGATATCCAGAATATCAAATGAGAGCCATGTCCAACCATCATGTGCACCATTTATCCCTTCGAATTCATAGGTTTTCATATCATGATCTTTATAATATGCACCCATATCTACGCGAGAACCGTCTGGATCTGAAGGACTACTCGGATCACCAGTATTTATACAGGGAGATTTTTGGGTTTCTGTCCAACTAAGAGAAAATTCATAATTTAAAGGTTCTTCGAATAGAGGATCTTCATTAATGTTATTAGTTCCTACTGTTAAAGGCAAATCTGAGTAGCTTATTGTCGTTATACTCGGATTATAGTTCTCAAAGGTAATCCCGTTATCCCATAAGATGCTATTACTGATTAAAACCTCATTATTAGTTGGCATAGGGATAAAAAATTTAATAGCAACCAAGTTTTGAGTTAATGTGGTTGTAACGATACTTGCACTGTTTGCAAGTCTAATTCCATAATTATGATTATCATAGATAACACAATCAATAATCTTTATCAAAACATAATGATAAGTTGAAGTGGTTAAATCTACAATTCCATTATAATTATCAAAAATATTGCAATTTTCAATAACTACATTTGATGTTAAGTTGTTTTGAATAGCAGAAGCTCCATTGTTATAGATATCACAATCATTAACATAATTCATTGCTCCATCAAAATTACTTATCCCATGATGATCATTATCATAAATAGAACAATCTGAGATAGTTCCTGATGAAAGAAAATTGTTAATTCCCATATCATCATTATTATATATTTCACAATTCATAATATTGAAAATAGACATTTCATTGGTTATACCATCTACGTTATTAGCATATATAGAACAATCTAAAATATTAATTTCAGCATTAATACTTTTGATACCGTAGTCATTAGAAAATATATTGTTGTCATAAATAATAGGATTACATTCTGAGGGCTGAATAATTCCTCCATTAGCATAAATACCCTTTGTGTTATTATTAATAAAATTAGAATAAATATTTGGATAAGTATCCTCATAACAAACTATTCCACTAGAAGAATTATTAGAAATTTCATTATTGCAAATATCCGGTGAAGCGGAATTTCCCCTAATATAAATCCCGTCATCATTATATTGTATTTTACAATTTTGGATTATAGGAGATCCTTGAGGACCAACTTTTATACCCATGACTCCATCCTGGATCGTGAAACCATTTATCTCAGCATAACTCTCACCCAAAATAAAATTTACAACTCCATATGTGTTTGAGCTTGAGTCTGATATAATTGTATTCTCGACAATTGCTGAATTAGCCTTAACCAAAATGTTTTTACCAAGGAAATTTATTAGCTCATTATAAGTACCTTCATAGACTTCTATTACGTCATCATCAACAACAAAATCTATAGCAGCTTGGATCGTAGTAAAATCTCCTGTACCATCTTGTTTAACTGTGTATGTAGTTGAAAATAACATTGAGGTTATAATCAACATTATTAGTATTAAAATCTTTTTCATTTTATCTCCATGTATTTATTTTTATTTTCATTTCAATTTTATTTGTCAATTTCTTTTATTTCTCTACAAAAACTCTTTCCAATTCACCCTCTCCAATCACTCAGAGAGGATTTGTCCGAATAAACTTATTTTTACCAATGTAGAATATGTAATTAGCATTACAAAATCTACTTTCTAAAACTGTTAAGTTACTTTTTTCTGTAAAGAGTAAAATTATTATGTAATTAATTTTTTTCAGTATATTTTTCTTATTTTCAATTAACAACTTTCATTCCTTTTTAGATATATTTGTCCCTTTAAATATATATGTCGGAAATCTTCAAATTGTGACGAAGCCACTCAGAAAAAATATTTGTATGTAAGGTTTAAATAATTTATTACTGCCTTAACAGATTTATTTACAAACAGTTAGAATACGGAATGGAATGTGTAAAAAAATTGAAAAAAATGGATTATTTTAGTTTTAGTAAAAATATTAACTGTAGGGTTAACATATAGTAATAGGTTTTACTTCTCATCATCATAAAAAAGTAGAATACAAACTCTGGAGATTTCTTTCACTAACTGTTCCTAAATATTATAGTTTCAATTTCGGAGCATTCGGTGTTTTCGGTGTTCAATATTTCTATAACAAACCACTTAGATCTTTCTATAAGTAATCCTATATAAATTTTCCTTGCCATAATTACCCGATATTTTTTTTTAACTTTCTCGATTGCATATAGTTAGATTATAATATTGTGATCGACAGCAAAAATGGTTGGGAGAAAGTATGGTAGGAACATCGGATATCAGGAATGGGTTGATAATAAGATTTAAACATGGCCTGTATGAGATCGTTGAATTTCAGCACGTAAAACCAGGTAAAGGCGCAGCTTTTGTGCGCACTAAACTAAAAAATGTAGAAACCGGCAAAGTAATAGACAACACTTTCCGAACCAGTGAAAAATTAGAAGACATAAGAGTTGATAAAGAAAAAAAAGAATATCTCTATTTTGATGGAACTTTTTATGTTTTCATGGATACTGAAAGCTATGAGCAGATGCAGGTTTCTGCAGACGTTATCGGAGACCTTGATAAATTTCTTATAGAAAACATGACGGTTGCCATGAAGTTTGATCCTGATAAAAATATTCTAGGAATTGAATTACCAACAACTGTGATTCAAGAAATCGCAGACTGTGAACCCAATGTAAAGGGTAATTCTGCTTCGGTTAGCGGCAAAAATGCAACAACATCAACAGGATTAAACATTACTGTTCCTTTCTTTATTGAGATTGGAGATAAAGTTAAAATTGATACTCGTTCTGCTGAGTATATCGAAAGAATTTAATTAATATAATTATAAGGAGAGTAAGATGCCAAAAGCAAGATCATTTTCTGCAAAACTTGCTCATGAGATCACTACTGAGGGGAAAACAATTTGCCCAAAGTGTAACCAGGAAATAAAAAAGGTTAAACTTATCCGTGCTCGTAGCTCCAAAGCTAATTCATGGGCACCTAAGTACGATTTTGTGAATATGTGTAAATGTAACGAAAAAGATATTTTAACCGGAAAAATATAAACGTTATTTATTTTAAGTTTAGTTAAAAAAACAACACTTGCCCCTCTTGTCTTTGCCGATAGGAGGGTGTTTGTGTTTAAGAATAGGATGATAAAATGAAAAGATCGATTCTAATAATTCTTGCTGTATGCATTATCAGTCCATTTCTCTTTGCAATGCCGCCGATACCGGGAAAAACGGACAACAATAATTATAAAATATATCCTTCAGAAAAATACGGTAAAAAAAACTCATTTTTCCGAGAGGAACTTCCTCAAAATATTTTAGCAATTATGGTGCAATTCAGTGATATTACTTTCGATCTTGTGCCGGACTACCCCGATTCACTTGCTCATGACAAGGAATATTTTGAACGCCTCTTTTTCCACCTTGCTTCCTTTTATGCTGATGCTTCTCATGGAAATTATGTACTCACGGAAAACAACTACACAGTTTGGGATGATGTTATTACTCTCACTCAACCAATGGCATATTACGGTGATAATGAGTTACAGATCGAGCGTATTTGTGAATTCACACAGGAAACCGTACAGCAAATTGATGATCAGATAGATTTTAACGATTACGATGCAATCATTCTTATTCATGCCGGAGCTGGTGAAGAAGCAGCTCCAATTGGAGAAAATGAAGATCAGATAAGCAGCACATTTCTATCACGCCGTTCTCTACAAGCTGGATTAGATCCGGAGAATGATGACTTCCCAGGGATTGAAACAAATGATGGATTGTATCTTACTGAGTTTGTAATTATACCGGAAACAGAGTGGCAGCCGAATTCCGTACCAAATGAAGATCCTATCTACGGAATTTTTGGTGTTATCACTCATCAATTTGGACATCAGATCGGGTTACCAACTCTTTTTGATAACGATAGTTCCAATGGGCGTTCATACGGGATTGGCGGTTTTGGCGTGATGGGAACAGGTGTTTGGAATGCAAGTGGGTTTGTTCCTCCTTTGCCGTGTGCCTGGTCACGTTACTATCTTGGTTGGGAAGATGACAACATCGTAGAAATAAATTCTTCTTTCGAAAACTTGTCGCTTGTTTTCCCAATGGCAGAAGATGATGATACCCCTAAACTTTATAAGATAAATATTTCTGAGAGTGAATACTTTTTAATTGAGAATAGGCAACAAAATCCAGACGGAAGCTTTTTCATAAATACTGATGGAGATACACTTGCTACTTTTACCTTTGAAACTATCGCAGGTCAAAACGTCTATCCTCCCGGACACGCTTATGCCGGACAACCAAAATTCAGTTTTATGGATAATTCTTATGCCGGTTGTGAATGGGATTTTTATCTACCGGGTTTCGGATTTGGTGATACCCCTGAAAACGATGGTTCCGGAATTCTCATCTGGCATATCGATGAAAATATTATTAATGAAAATTTCACTCCCGATTTTGAAGTTCATTCTGTAAACGGCGACGCTTCTCATAAAGGTGTTGATCTGGAAGAGGCTGACGGGATACAACAACTTGATTCTACACTTCATGGGTACAGCAGTTTCTATGGCTCAAAAGATGATTCCTACAGAGAAGGAAATAATACTTATTTCGGGAAAAACTATCACAATGATATTTTTTCAACTCCAATAGCGGATAGTTATTATGGTGGAATTCCACTTTGGATAACCAACATCAGCAGTTCTGATTCTATAATGACCTTTTCGGTAGAATATGAGTGGGCGCTTAATGCCTTTTTTCTTGGAGAAAATCCGTATTCTGCTGCTACATTAGATTTTGATGGTGATGATGGTGAGAATGAAATGTTTTATCTGATGCCGAATGGAAAAATGTGTTTATGGGAAGATGATGAACTTTATCCTGATTTTCCACCATACGTTTTGATCAATTCACAGGTTTGTAATTATTTTGCATTTGACGAACAAACAAGAAGTATTCTCATTCCTAGCAAATCTGCCAATAACAGCACAGCATTTTTATTCCGAATAAATAAAGATTTAGAAAATTATCAGGAACACATTCTATTACCGCTTGAACGAAGCTGGGCAGCATCTCCGGTTGTAAATCCTGATGAAGACAGCGAAAACAGAGTGTTCATTCCGTTGCATGATAATAATTCTACAGGTAGCGAGATCATTCTTTTAAATAGCGATTACGAAATAATTGAGACTTTGAACTTTCCAGAGCATATTGCCTCTAACTTAATGTACAAAAATAATAATTTATATTTTATTGATAATAATTGGATTGTACATAAGATCACTCTTCCAGGTTATGAACTTGAAGAATTCCCGTTAGATATAGATGTAACACTTTACCCCAAAATTTCATCTGCCCTGCTTGTAGATATCGATCTAGATGATTCTGATGATTTCATTATCACTGCCGGAGATTCTATCCTTTACGTTTTCGATGCTACCGGAAATAACCTAGATGGATTCCCAAAAGAAATTCCACTTCATTCAACTGCTGTTCCATCCATCAGTGATATTGATAATAATGGTTACCCGGAAATATTGATAGGTGGCGAAAATACATTTGCCATATTCAACAAAAACGGTGATGTCTCCAAACCAAGTAATGAGCTTACCGATCCCGATTCTTCTTTTATTGCTTCAGGCATTATCGCTTTGAATATAGATGATGATGATGAAAAAGAGATACTAGGGAACATGTCCCGCAACAGATTTTGTGTGTGGGATAATGTTAATTTTAATGATTTTGAATTAAACAGAAACTACAATATTTCGTTTGGCAGCCGCAGTTTGAATTATCCGTTGATCTCTGCTTATTTAGATACAGGAATAGATGTATTTATTCCTTCCAATAATGGTACGATTTACAGAGCAGGCATCACTGCCACTCAAGCAGATATAGATGCAGAAATATGGCAAGTAGAATATGCTAATCTTCAAAGAACAGCATCATTGCTTGTTCCGTCCGGAGAATCACCAGAAAACGGGAACAAGGTTTTCAATGTAGCTCAAACATATTTTTATCCAAATCCTTTGAGTACAACTTTTAATAAAGCCGTAAATTATCATTCTCAAATTCCTGATGAGACAATAATTTTACGGATCGAAACATATCAAAATGTTGATGTAAAAATAAAAATATTTGACATCGCAGCTAATATAATCTATAGAAACACCAGTTCTTGTGAAGTAGGATTTGATAACAAAATAAATATTGATGCATCGGATCTGTCATCTGGTGTTTATTTTGCAATATTGAGTGCAAAGGGGAAGATTCTAAAATTAAAATTTGCTATAGAAAAATAGCTTAGTTTTTCGATATAATAAGTTTATTTGATTTTGATACAGTGGAGGAAAAATTGTTAAGAATATATAAAATATTGATGATCCTGATCATCTTCAGTTTAGTTGTAATGCTTTCTGCAGAAACCAGTGGAGAATATGGTTTTCAGTTACTCAAAATAGCTTCAGGACCGGAAGGAGCTGCACAAGCAGGAACAGGAGCATTTTCTTCAGGTGAAGCTTATGCATTTATGTTAAACCCAACAGCCGGATTATTTGCTAAACAAAGAGTTATCTCTATAGCACAGAATTATTGGATATTTGATACAAAATTGAATAGTGCCGGATATATTAATACAAACGGTAAATCTTCATTTGGAGTTGCTTACCGTTACCTGGATTACGGCAAGCTTGAGAACAGAACTGATACGGGAGAACTTATCGGTGAGTTTCATCCGATGGATCTAATATTCTCTCTTAATTTTGGCTACAGAATTACTCCAAACCAATATGCCGGAATTAATGTAAATGCACTTTACGAAAAAATCGATACTGCCTCTAGTTATGGATATACCTTTGATCTTGGCTACACTTACCTTTCCTTAATACAAGGACAGAAATTTAGTGCTGCCATAAAAAATCTGGGGCAAACTTCTGCAATGGAAAACGAAACAATTGATCTTCCAATTTCTTTTGAACTAGGAGTTACCCAAGAATTTGCTATTAATAATATAAAACTCTCCAGTGAAATGAAGATGATAAGACATATTGATGATGACGAATTTAGGGCAGTGCTTGGAACAAAGATGGAATTAAATAAGATCTTGGATTTTAAATTGGGCTATAAACTAAATTTCGATGCAGAAAGCTTTACTGCCGGTTTTGGTATTAATTTAAAGAAAATATCTATCGATTATGCATACGTACCATTCGAGTATAATGTTGACGATGTGCATGTAATAGGGTTATCATATAAATTCTAATGAGGTGGTCTTATGAAGTTGGGTTGGAACATAATTCTCATAATGACAATTTCCTTTTCTCTTTATGGAATGGAATATGTTCCCAATCAGCTTATATTTAAAACTACTTCCCAAAAACAGATAAATAATAAAACGATCGGTCTGGAAAATTTTGATAATTTTCTTGCCGATAGAGATATTGATAATTTAAAATCTATCCTGCCAAAATCGGATAACAAATATTTTGTAGCTACCTTTCCAAATGATATCAACTGGGATAATATCAAGAATTACCAGTTCGATGGAATTGAATATTTCCAACCTAACTATCTAAATGAATTCTATCTGCATCCCAATGATCCCGAGTTCACTAATCAACAGGTACATCTTGATAATTGTAATATTCCTCAAAGTTGGGACTACACAGTTGGCAACGAACAGATCATTGTTGGTATTGTTGATTCCGGTCTTCATTTTGATCATCCTGATCTGCAGAATAATATTTTTGTTAACCAGGATGAAATACCGGATGACGGCATTGATAATGATGAAAATGGTTATATTGATGATGTTAACGGTTGGGATTTTGTAGATGCCCCGGAACTTAGCAGTATCGCATTGGGAGATTATCTACAACAAGATAATGATCCTAGTGACGAGCTAAGTCATGGAACTCATGTTGCCGGCATAATTTCTGCAGATACCAATAACGAAGAGGGCGTGAGCGGTATTTCATGGAATTCTAAATTACTAATTGTTCGCTCTGGCTTCAAAACCCTGAACGGCGGTTATCTTCAAGATGACGATGCAGCTGCAGGTATAATATATGCTGCCGATATGGGAGCTGACGTGATAAACCTTAGCTGGGGAGATACAAATTATTCCCAGATAATTGCCGATGCCTGTTATTATGCCTATAACATGGGAAGCATTATTGTAGTTGCTGCCGGCAATGAAGGAGCTACCGCAGAACATCAAGTTGTCTATCCTGCTCAACTTTCAACAACTCTCGCCATTGGTGCGGTTGATAGATATAAGAACCTTGCTTCCTTCTCTAGTTATGGACCTCAAATCGATATTGTGGCACCGGGACAGATTGTTTTAAGTACTTTTAATACTTCTCCTGAAGATCTTTATAAAGAGCAATCAGGCACTTCTATGGCAGCTCCTTTTGTAAGTGGTGCAATTGCGCTTCTATTATCAGTAGAGCCCGGTCTGAATTTTTCAGAGGTCCGAGGACGTCTTATATCTTCTGCTGATGATCTCGGTGAAGAAGGTTTCGACTATATCTTTGGGAACGGACTTCTGGATGCTTATTCATTACTTACTCATGTTTCCTACCCCGTAATAGAGATAACAACGCCTCAAGATAACGCAGGATTGAATTCAACTTTTGATATTATTGGAACTGTACAGTGTCCCAATTTCTGGCGCTATTCTGTTAAATATACTTCCGAAGAAATGCCGGTATCAACAGATTGGCACGATGTTGATTCACAAATTGATTACTATTATGACCCGGTAGAAGATGATCTTATCGCACAATTTATAGTTAATGACGATGTATCAGATGATGCATATCAAATAAAAGTTGAAGTTATAACAGCTGATCATCAGCATTATAACTATTTTAGAACCGTTACAATCGATCAAACTGCACCAGAATTCTATGCGGAATATGCAGCCTATATGAAGAGATATGCAGCAGAAATTCCGGAATATTATATTCAAGCTCTATTTGATGAAGATGTGAATATTTTTCTCCGGCAACATCCATCAACTGAATTTCTTCCTCATTTCGGAGATGCAGATTCACTTCAAATAATTAAGGTAGATGCTTTTCCACAAAACGTTCTCATTGATTTGAAAGCTGAAAATCTTTGCGGTTTAGAAATTATTATTGATAGTGCATATGTATTTGAAACAGATGTCCAAGCTGTTGAAATTCATGGGTTCAACCAGATAGCTATCGGTAATGAACTTGTCTCTATCCAAAAAACCTATGATTTTGACGGTAATGGAAAAAATGAGCTATTCGCTCTTGAGATAGAAGATGAACTGCAAACATTAAAAATATTTGAATTGAACGGTGAAGAGCTTATCACAAAACATGAATTTTCTGCAGTTTTCTGGCCGAATGATATGGGAAATACAAATGAGAGCGGAATGGAGGTTATGGGTATTCAACTTGATCGCCCACTTATCCTCGAAACTTCCGGTGGAACATATCCAAGTGAACCGATTTTCGTTGATGAAAATGCCCTTGGTGCCAATTTTGCTGATTATGATGATGACGGGATTGACGAAGTTATTCTAGTAAAAAATGAAGATATTGATGGAATTTCACATCGCGTTCTTACGCTTAATCAGAGAAATGGAAACGATTTTAACAGAGAAGAATTAATATTTAATACAACACCAACTTCTTTGAAGAATTTCTTCTCAACAAAAGTAGTTTGCGATAAACTGGATAACGATAACTATCAGGATATTCTGGCAGCTGATAAAGATGGGGATATCATGATCTTTGAACGGGAATCTGATGATTTTGAAATGGTTTGGAATTACAGATTACCCGTTGGTAATGCCTACAATCTTTGTTCGGGAGATTTCACCGGAGATGGCGAATCAGAATTTTGTGTAGGCGGTTATAATCAAGATGCATCAGATCCAGCAAGATCATTTTCATATTATGAATTCTTCAAAAATACTGGCACAAATAACGAATTTCAATCACTTGATTATCTTGCTTTTTCAGAGATCGATACTAAAAATTCTATCGCTTCAGCAGATATGAATGGAGATGGAGATGATGAGATCGTGATAGCTGCACCACCCAATATTTATATTATTGATTATATTGACGGACAATTCCAACCGATATGGCAAGGGATTTCGGTGAAAACGAGTTCGAACGTTATTGCCTTCTCCGGCAAGACAGCTTTACAGGATGCTTTTATTATTACAAATATGAAAGATGGCGGAATTGTAAGAAGTGCATTAATTACAGAAATGGAAGAGTTCACGGGTCCATTGTCTCCGCAATTTTTTACTGTAGCTCCTCTTGATTCTGTATCTGTACATCTATCCTGGCAACATGCAGGTGCAGATCACTTCAATGTTTATCGCAAATTTGAAAATGTTGTGACCCTGGCAGCAGATAATGTGCAAGATAACTATTACACAGATAGCAACCTTGTTATTGGAGATACAATTTACTACCAGGTTACTGCCGTAGATGGCTCATTCGATCCGACAGAAAGTCTTCCTACTTCATGGGAAATTGCAATTCCATATTTTACTCCTGAGCTTAGAGATATCAGAATGATCTCACAATATGAGATAAAACTCAAATTTGATCTGGAAGTTGATAATATCTATTCAGCCATTTTTTCTGTAGAATTTGGCAGAGAAAAAATTTATCCGATATCCGTAAATATGATCGAGCAAAATACTGCCTTGATCTTAAAGTTTAACATCCAATTTGCTGAATATGATGATTACATTTTAAATATTTCAGGACTAACCGGCAAAACAGGTGTTCCGGTATCTCCGGGCCCCTATCAGTTCCAATACCAAGAGGATACTACGCCACCTGAAATAATCAATGTTGGGGCATCAAGTACAAATATTGTTAACATCATCTTCAGTGAAGCACTAGATGAACTCTTGGCAGAAGATTTAAGCAACTACACACTAATTTTTCCGGCAGTAGATAAAGATAATGAGATAGAAAACTTACAATATTTTGAGACTGATTCGTGTTATATAGCAATGCAGTTTAAAGATGAACTCAAATATACAAATCAGCCCTATTTTTTAAAAGTGAAAAACATTATAGATCTAGCTGGTAATTTAATTTCCAATAGCGGCAATAAATGTCATTTCAGCTTGACATCTATGTTAGGTTTAAAAAATCTAAAACAAATGGTAGTTTATCCTAATCCGCTTAATATCAGTGAAAACCTGATTGATAAGGTTAATTTTATTAATCTTCCCACTGATGTTTCCGGCAGGATATGGATATATAATTTAGATGGAGAATTGATCTTTGAGAGCAAAGTGGGTCCTTATAATATTAATGATCTGATGCCCTATTTCAGTTGGGAATGTGAAAACATTTTTGGCAACAGGATTTCATCAGGAATATATTTTTATCTTCTTAGAATGGGCAAGGATTCACGCAAAGGAAAGATCATAATAATTAATTAGATTTCGTAAAGGAGACGACCATGATTTCATTAGATTGGCAAGAAAGACTAAAAATGGATACACAAGATTTTGTAGAGCAAAAATTACCTAAAGGCAACTATGATATTGATATAGTTTATAATGCATATCCGCAAAGAATCGACGGCAATATTCCAAATGCCGTAATTACTCTGGTTGGAAAAACAATAGCAGCTAAAATATATAAAAAAGCGGATAAATATTTTGATTTCTACGATTACATTTTAAAGAAAAAAGGTGAGCATGGCGGAATAATATTTGCCTATATTATGGCTCGAGCAATAAAAAAACAACCTGTATTATTCCTTAATTATATAGAGGAGTTCTTCTTTAATACACATGATCAAAAAACGTGTAACCTGGTTATGGATAAAGCAATATATCCACTTCTAAAGAAAAATGCCCTAGAGCATATTGACTTGATAATTAACTGGATAAAAAAGGATAATAAGTTACTCGAAGAGAGCATAATTAAATTGTTGAATAAAATTATCGGGCAAAATACAAAACTCATTGCGCCTATCTTTAAAAAATTAGAAACTTCCTGGCTTTATGCAACTCCAAATATTATGAAGGTTAATTCAAAATTTTTAAAAGCTATCTATAAAAAAGATAAGAAATTCTATTTATCCGTTTATCAGAATTATCAATCAACCAGAAACCCGATATTTGCAGAGATTCTTTGTGAAGCTATTTGCTGCTATGATAACAATATTCAAACAATTTGTGATACATGGTCACATAGCGGAAACATTAAGGTGAAAAAGATAGGTATACACGGACTAAAATTACTAAAAAGTAGAAAAGGCAAAAAATAATGGCGAACTATATTACAAAAGAGGGGATGCGGCGCCTTAGGACGCGGTTACAGGAACTCATTAAGGAAAGGCCGACTGTCATAAAACAAGTGGTTACCGCACGTGAAATGGGAGATCTGAGTGAAAATGCAGAATATCATGCAGCGAGAGAAAGACAGAGATTTCTTGAAAATGAATTTAATCATTTAAAAAAGAGAATAGATCATTTACAAGTTATAGATGTTGCAAATATCCCAAAAGATGCTGTAAGATTTGGGGCGAGGGTTTTAGTAAAAGAACTTAAAGATAATTCTCGGAGAAAAGTGCAACTGGTTGGTGTTGATGAGATATTTGCATCGGAAGATGAATATGAAAGAATTTCTATTTTATCTCCCGTGGGCAAACCCATGATCGGGAAAAAAGTGGGCGAACAATTCACTGTTATTGCACCTATCGGCAAAAGAGAATTTGAAATATTAAAAATTAAATAGGATAAAGAGGAAAAAATGAAAAAAACAGACGAATTACGAAAAAAACTAACTTATTTAAGAAAAAACTTTTGGAATGAAGCTTCTGCTAAAGAGCAAAAAGCGGCTTTAAATTTTTCAGAAGGTTACAAAAACTTCCTTGATGAAGCCAAAACCGAACGTGAATCTATCGACTTTTACGCAAAAGAATTAGAGAAACAAGGTTATAAAGAAATTGATAACGGAAAGAAATCTAAAAAAGTTTTTCGTATCTCCAGAAATAAGAATGCCGGCATCGCATTTATCGGCAAGAACCCGATCTCAGAAGGTGTGAATCTTATTGTATCGCATATTGATGCTCCACGGGTGGACCTTAAGCAGAACCCGCTTTTTGAAGATAGCGGCACAAACCTGGGTATGATGAGAACTCATTATTATGGCGGAATTAAAAAATATCAATGGATGTCTACTCCACTTGCTCTTCATGGAACCATCATAAAAAAGAATGGTGAAAAAGTGAATATCTGTATCGGGGAAGATGAGAAAGACCCGGTTTTTGTTATGCCGGATCTGCTTCCGCATTTAGCCAGAAAAATTCAATATACAAAAAAGATCGGAGAAGCGGTGGATGCTGAAAAGATGAATATGGTTTTCAACTCAATTCCATATCCTAAAGATAAAGAAGCTAAGGAAGCTGTTAAATTGAACGCACTTGTTCTTCTAAATGAAAAGTACGGTATAACTGAAGAAGATTTTTTGAGTGCTGAAATCGAGATAGTTCCCGCCGGAAAGGCTCGTGATGCCGGACTCGACAGAAGTTTAGTTCTCGGTTATGGACAGGATGACAGAATTTGCGCTTACACTTCTGCCAGTGCGATATTCGATGCAAAAGAGAAATTAGAGAAAACTGCAATTGTATATTTGGCAGATAAAGAAGAGATCGGAAGTGATGGAAATACAGGTGCAAAATCTATTTTTATTGTAGATTTTATTGCTGACCTCCTTAAGCATAACGGCGAGGCTTATGATAGCTCAACTTTAAGAAAAACACTTATAAACAGTCAGGTTTTATCTGCCGATGTTAATGCTGGAATTAATCCAAACTTCCCTTCTGTTCATGAAAAAGAAAATGCTGTTCATATTGGATTTGGCGTTAGCGTAACCAAGTTTACCGGAAGCGGTGGCAAGGGCGGATCAAACGATGCGAATGCAGAATTTAATTCTAAAATAATTGAAATTTATAATAGAAATAATGTGTGCTGGCAGACCGGTGCACTTGGTAAAGTAGATGAAGGTGGTGGTGGAACTATTGCTAAGTTCATGGCTGAGCATGGTGCAGAAGTTATTGATTGCGGTCCTGGTGTTTTAGGAATGCACTCACTTTATGAACTCACCAGTAAGGCCGATGTCTACTCATCATACAAAGCTTATAAAGCATTTTTTGAGAATGCATAAACCGGAGAAACTAGTGAAAAAAACATTAATCCTGATCATTGTTCTGTTTGCTCTATTTGGATGCAGCAGTAATAAATTAGCAAAAACTATGCCTGTTGAAAAAAAAATGGAAATAGCAAACAACTTATTTGAAAACGAAAAATTCAGTAAGGCGATACCATATTATACTGAAGTAGTTTTTGAACGTAACTCAGTTTATACACCTATTGCTCAAATGAAGCTGGCAGATTGTTATTTTAACCAGAATAAATTTACCGAGGCAAGGTTTGAATATCAAGAACTGATACGACTGTTTTCTGACTATAAAGATATTGGAAGAGCTTATTTTCAACTTGGCATCTGTTACTTCAATGAAACACAGTCTCCTCATTACACACAGGAAGAAACATACAGAGCAATCTCTGCTTTCGAAACATTCATAGAAAAATTCCCATTTGACAGTTTGAAAAAAGAAGCGATTGATTATATTCAGCAATGCAGGTACAAACTACTGATGAAAAGTTATTATAATGGCTATGCTTACTATAAACTATACGATTACAGCGGTGCATTAATGTATTTTGATGAAATTATAGAATTGGGAAATAACAATGATCCGGACAGAATGTCTCTTTATTATGCCACAAAAATTTATCTGGCAAGAGATGATTTTGAGAATGCAAAACTTACCGGGCAGAAACTCATCAGGCGTTATCCCCAAACAGAAGAAGCGGAAAAAATTGCAACTGAATTAGAAAAAATAAAATAATGAAAATTGGATTATTGGGCGGTTCGTTCAATCCGGTGCATAACGGACACATCGAATTGGCACAGACTGCCCTTGATTCTTTTAAACTGGATAAAATACTCTTCCTGCCTTCAGGCAACCATCCGCTAAAAAAACACAGCAGCATACTACCTATAGAAATAAGATACGACCTGACCAAGAAAGCAATAGCTTCCAAACCCAATTTTGAAATTTCTCGTCTTGATATGGAAACTGAAACTCCAAGTTATACAAAACTTCTTATAATGCGCCTTTATAATGAATTTCCACAAGATAAATTTTATTTTATTGCCGGCAGCGACATAATTTCTGAACTGAAAAAATGGCACGATTGTAAGTGGATTTTGGATAATATTGAATTTATTATTGCTCACCGGCCAAACATTGATAGATCTGCCTGGAACGAACTAGAGTATATTGATAAACTCCATTTCATGGAGATGGAACAGATTGATATTTCTTCTACAATTATAAGAGAATTGATTACAAATGGCAAAGATATTTCAGCTTTAGTCCCAACCAATATCAAAAAGGAACTGATCACGCTTTATACCCGTTAAAAATTCATATTCCGTCAAAGCTAACTAACCTTCTCATAATTAATAACCTTAGCGTAATCTATATCTTGACAACAGAAAGCACTAACAGATTTTCTACCGGAAATTATAAATTAAGTATCTTGGGAAATTAAATGATTCTGGAAATAAGCGAAGAAAGAGCAATTGAGTTGATAGAAAAATTATCGAATTTCATTGCTAAAAAAAGAATGGCAGCACCTGCAATAATGACAATTGAATCTTTGCGTCCACTTGCCAGGATCGGCAGCCAGCTCATGCATTTTTTAGCTCCCTTTGCAGAGATCATTTTCAACCCAAAAGAATACCAGGAATTTGCAGTATTATTAGAAAACGAAGAATATGTTCGCCTTCTGATAAAACGTATTGACGAAATTGATGTGGATATGTTTCGTGAGGAACGTAAAAGTAGAAGATTAAGACGAAAAAGAAGAAGAAACAAAATATTGCAGTTCTTTAAAATTAAGAAAAAAGATAAGAATAATAAATTGTAAAATGGAGGAAAATATGGGCAATACTCAGAAGCTTAAGAGGATCATTGCTACCGATTGCGGTAGCACTACAACAAAATCGATTCTTATTGAGTATGTCGATGGTGAATACCGGCAAACAGTTCGCGGTGAAGCTCCCACAACTGTGGAAAAACCATTAAACGATGTGACTAGAGGTGTTGTTAATGCAGTTACGGAATTAGAAGAACTTGCACGATTGAAATATAACGATGACAGCATCAAATTTGTTAAAGATGAAAAGATCTGGCTCACCGATAAGGAAGGTGAAGGCGTGGATGCCTATGTATCTACCAGTAGTGCCGGTGGCGGACTGCAAATGATGGTTACCGGTGTTGTTGCTAAAATGACCGGAGAGAGCGCAGAGCGTGCTGCTCTGGGTGCAGGTGCTATCGTGATGGACCTTATTGCCAGCAACGATAAACGTGCAAACTATGAGAAGATAGAAAGAATTCGTCAACTGCGACCGGACATGATACTTATGGCAGGCGGTATAGATGGAGGAACTACAAAACATGTAGCGGAACTAGCGGAACTTGTTGGCGCTGCCGATCCTAAACCGCGTCTGGGTTCCAGCTATAAGCTTCCGGTAATTTATGCTGGAAATACAAAAGCTCAAGATATTATTAGAGAAACACTAGGAGACAAAACAGACCTCATTATTACCGAGAATCTTCGTCCTGTTTTAGAACGAGAAAATCTGGGTCCTGCCAGAGATAAGATCCATGATCTTTTTATGGAACACGTGATGGCACAAGCTCCCGGATACAACAAACTAATGAGTTGGGCTAAGGGACCAATAAATGGTAAGCTTGTGAACATTCCAATTATGCCAACTCCTGCAGCAGTAGGAAACATTATGCAGACTATTGCAAAGATCAATAATATCGAGGTTCTGGGAGTTGACATTGGTGGTGCAACAACTGATGTATTCTCCGTATTCACGGAAGATAAAGTATTTAATAGAACTGTGAGCGCAAACCTGGGAATGAGTTACAGTATTTCTAATGTTCTGGCAACTGCCGGTCTAAAAAATATCCTGCGCTGGGTTCCATTTGACATTGATGAATCTGAACTTCTTAATATGATAAAAAATAAGATGATCCGTCCAACCACAATTCCACAAAAACTGGAAGAACTTGTACTGGAACAGGCAATTGCCAAAGAAGCTCTGAGATACGCTTTTATCCAACATAAAGAATTTGCAGTGGGTCTCAAAGGCGGACAGAAAAAACGTGAGATCGCCGATGCATTTGCTCAATCAGTATCCGGGGCAAGTATTGTAAATCTTATGAGCCTGAATCTTCTGGTTGGCAGTGGCGGTGTAATGTCACATGCTCCGCGCAGAAATCAATCTGTAATGATGCTGATAGATGCATTCCTGCCGGAAGGAATTACCAGGCTTGCAGTTGATAGCATCTTTATGATGCCTCAACTTGGTGTTCTGGCAGAGATCAGTGAAAAGGCAGCCACGGAAGTATTTGAAAAAGACTGTCTTATTTATCTTGGAAGCTGCGTAGCTCCGGTAGGCACAATGAAACCGGGTAAGATTGCTTTAGTTGCAAAACTTGAGCTTCCTTCTGGTGAAGTATTTGAAGAAAGTATCCCCTTCGGTGAAGTGAGACTTATTCCTTGCGGTGTTGGTGAAGCGGCAAAAGCTACTTTAAAACCGGGTAAAGGATTGGATATTGGTGCAGGTAAAAATCAGGAAATGTCTTGTGATCTGCATGGTGGTGTTGTTGGAATAGTTTTGGATACTCGAGGAAGACGACCGTTCGTATTGCCGGTTGATGCTTCTCAGCGTGTTTCGCTACTTAAAAAGTGGATGAAAGAATTCGATGTTTATCCAGAAGAAATTTTATAGGAGGTTAGAATGGCTCAAGCATATTCCCCAGGATTGACAGTAACAAAAAGTATAGTACTTAAAAAAGATAGAATTCTTCCTCTTAAAGGAAAAGTTCTAGTTAAAAAAGGCGATAAAGTAAAAGCGGAAGATGTAGTTGCAGAAACTCTTCTTCCCGGTAAAGTGGTTCCTTTCAACCTGGCTAATAAGCTTGGTGTACCTGCCGAGATGTTAGGACAGTATCTCAAAGTTAAGGCCGGTGATGAACTAAAAAAAGGACAGGTCATGGCAGAAACGAACGGATTTTTTGGTTTCTTTAAAACTTCCATAAAATCTCCGCTTGATGGTGAAATTGAAAACATCTCTAAATTGACAGGACAGATGCTGCTGCGTGAACCAAAAATTCCTATCCAGGTAAAAGCATTTATCGATGGTATAGTTGTGGAAGTGGTAAAAGAAGAAGGCGTTATCATTGAAAACAAATCTGCCTATATTCAAGGGATCTTCGGGCTCAGCGGAGAACGCTCCGGTGAGATTAAGATACTTGCTTCCTCGCCAGAAGACATTATCGAACCTTCCAAAGTAGACGATTCATGTAAGGATAAAATAATCGTCTGCGGTGCACTTGTTAGTTATGCAGTTGTTAAGAAAGCACAAAAAGTTGGAGTAAGTGGTATTATTTCCGGCGGTATTGATGACAAGGATCTTAAAAAACTGCTCGGTTACAATATTGGTGTAGCAATAACAGGTCATGAAGAGATCGGGCTTACAATTGTGATCACAGAAGGATTCGGTGTTATCAAAATGGCAAAAAGTTGTTTTGAGTTGCTTAAAAACTTCGAGGGACATAAAGCTTCGATTCACGGAATAACTCAGATCAGAGCTGGCGTTATGCGCCCTGAGATCATTATTCCTATCAAGTTCAAAAAAGAAGAACTCAAGGTTGAAGAAGCTAAGATGGCTACACTGGAAATCGGTACTACTATCCGTGTGATCCGACAACCTAATTTCGGATTATTGGGAAAAGTTACAGGTCTGCCGGAAAAACTTACTAAAGTAGAAAGTGAAACTATGGTACGTATCCTGGAAGCCAAACTTGAAAACGGTGAAAAAGTTACTATTCCGCGTGCTAATGTGGAAGTGATAGAAGACTAATCAGTAATTTATAATTAGTAATTGGAGCAGAGTGATCTGCTCCTTTTTTTGTGGTTATTGGTTGAGCACTGCCACACTCTTCTTGCTTTTCATTCAATCTGAGCACTGACACTTTTGTTATGCACAATCCTTAACTCAAGAAAAAGATTAT
>JAYEKK010000227.1:0-2123 GCA_034660955.1 Candidatus Cloacimonadota bacterium
TTTTCTTATATGCAAAAAAGCCCTGATTACTCAGAGCTTTAGATTGATCTATATCTTTTATGTTTATAAAGTTACATTATTTCAATAATTCAGTAATAATTTTTTTTGAAGCTTTACCATTTCCGTACAAATTTATATTGTAGTCATTTTTAATTTGGCTCATTTCTTGGTAACCGGAAATAATTTTATCTTTATCAGCTCCAACTATTTTATTAAAATCGTTTTCAATCAGTTCAACCCATTCAGTTTCATCCCTTAAAGTAACGCATGGTTTTTCAAAGAAAAATGCTTCTTTCTGCAATCCTCCGCTATCGGTCATAACAAGTTCGCAATTCTTAAGTAAATAGATCATTTCTAAATAACCGATTGGATCGATAATAATTAAATTTTCAATTTTAAATTTTAAATTTTCAATTATCTTTTTAGTGCGTGGATGTAATGGAAGTATGATTGGGATTTCATTAGAGATTTTATTCAAAGCATTAAATATTGAATCTAAACGTATTGGATCATCTGTATTTTCTGCACGATGTATTGTAACTAAGATAAATTGCTCTGGTAGATTCATCTTTGGTCTTTGTGCCAGATCCGAATAAAAAATTGCAGCGTCCTGCATAACATCGCCGCATTTCACAATACGGGCAAGAGAATTCTTCCCGATCCCTTCATTCTGTAAGTTCTGTACCGCAGTATCTGTTGGGCAAAATAATATATCACTGATCTTATCTGTAAGGATCCTATTGATCTCTTCCGGCATATTTCTGTTAAACGAACGTAATCCAGCTTCTACATGAGCAACTTTAATATGCATTTTTTTTGCAGCCAGAGAACCTGCATTAGTAGAATTTGTATCTCCATAAACCAATACCCAATCAGGTTTCTCATGGAATAATACTTCTTCGATCCGTTCTATCATTCTACCTGTCATTGCACCATGTGAAAGGCTGTTTATCTCAAGATTGTAGTCTGGTTTGGGAATGTGCATCTGCTCAAAGAATATCTCGCTCATATTAGCATCAAAGTGCTGACCAGTGTGAATAATTACTTCGTTGATGTCCTTGTGTTTAGCAATTTCTCTGCTGACTGCAGCAGCTTTAATGAATTGAGGTCTAGCTCCGATTATGGTTATGAGTTTCATTTATTATTTACCTTTAGATACCATTCACAGGTTTGTTTAAATACATCTTCGATTGAATGCTGTTGTATATAACCCATTTCACGTATTTTTTCTGCACGGTAATCAGTTGAAGTTCCAAATTTCTTCATTCTATCACTATTTATCGGAAGATCTTTCTTGATGATCTTACCAAAGAGATCAAATATCTTCCCAATTGAAATAGCAATCCAGAATGGTATGTAAACTTTTGGCATTGAAAATCCATCATTCTTAGCAATAGTTAGCATTAATTGTTTCACTGTTAAATATGGTTTATCAATACAATTGAAATTCTGCACACCCGGCTTGAATTTGTTTATCATAAAATAGGTTATATCAACCATATTCTCTAGTGCAATCTTAGATTTTATATGGCTACCATCTCCCACCATGAACCAGGGAAATTTATGCATCTGTTTAATCAGATTATACATATTTGCGAAATTGTTAGGCCCATAGATCACAGATGGACGTAAAGTGATTAAAGCTCGTTTTTTATCTGCTTCCTGCCATTTCCACAATATTTTTTCACCAGCAAATTTGGAATCACCATAAACAGTATTGGAAAGATATTCATCCGTCTCGTCACAGGGATGATCCTGATGTCCGTATACTGAAACTGTGCTGTAATAAATGATTTTATTGATCTTACGCTTTTCTGCGTATTTAGCAATAATCTGAGTACCATATTCGTTATTGCTAAAATAGCTCTCTTTTGAAATGCCAAAGTCGTGTTTATCGGCAGCACAATGTATAATCACATCAAATTCTACATCATCGAATTTGTGTAAATCCTCGATATTCCTTATATCACCAATTCTCGTTTGAGGATGATTCTCTATATTGCATTCTTCACTATTATCAATCCCCCAAACTTGATGTCCTTTATCTTCTAGATAATACATCAAGCGGGAACCGACAAATCCATTTGATCCTGTGATTAAGATATTCATTTATTTTTCCTCTC
>JAYEKK010000228.1:0-2118 GCA_034660955.1 Candidatus Cloacimonadota bacterium
CTGTTCCTTCGGGTGTGTCTTTTAGGGTAATGCCCATCTCTTTCAGATCGTTTCGGATAGCATCTGCCATTTCCCAATTTTTCTCTTTCCTTTATAAAAAAGTAATTGCATAAAAATTATCAAGTTCCAAAATAGTTTAGAAAAGAGGAACAAAACAATGAGTAAGAAAAAGATAGAAAATATAATTAGAATTGATGATTCTTTGATAACCGACATAAAACAGCTTGTTTATGAGAGTAAACAAAAAGTTGCCGTTGCCATTGATTCCACAATTACCACTCTTTATTGGAATATCGGAAAGAGGATTGATCAAGATATTCTAAAAAATAAACGTGCAGATTACGGAAAAGTAATTTTGGCAGAGGTTTTAGCGAACGAAATCTTTACAACATGATTAAATTCCACAGTTATTTTTCTGATGAAAAAATTCTGCAGACAATGTCGGCAAAATTGTCGTGGTCACATATAATCGAGCTTCTGAACATTGAAGATAGATTGAAACGAGATTTTTATCTGGCAATTTGTATTGAGAGTAATTGGAGTGTGCGAAGATTCCGAGAAAGAAAAAACAGTATGCTTTATGAGAGGACTGCTCTTTCCAAAAAACCAGACAATTTATTGGTTGATGAAATTGAGAAGGCAAAATCGGGAAAACTATCATCCGAATTTCTACTGAAAGATCCTTACTTCTTTGACTTTCTGGAATTGAATGACCGCTATTTGGAGAAGGATTTGGAAGATGCAATCTTGCGTGAATTGGAACAATTTCTTTTGGAATTGGGAGCTGGCTTTACATTTGTAGAAAGGCAGAAACGCATTCAAATTGATGGTGATGATTTTTATATTGATCTCCTGTTTTATAACAGAAAATTAAAACGGTTGATAGTTGTTGAATTAAAACTCGGTGACTTCAAAGCTTCCTACAAAGGTCAAATGGAGCTTTATTTGCGTTGGCTGACAAAATATGAAACGGAAGCTGGAGAAAATCCACCTTTGGGCATAATTCTTTGTTCAGGAAAGAAAGAGCAGCAAATAGAATTATTGGAGTTGGACAGATCGGGAATACACGTTGCAGAGTATTTAACGGTTCTTCCTTCTAAAGATGTTCTACGAAGAAAACTGGATCAAGCAATTCAAAATGCAAAGAGCAAAGCACTGATTTCTTCGAGAAAAGATGAAAAAGAAAAATAGATTAAATTAAATTGAACTGTCGACATTTTGTCGACAACTGAAATGTGCCTAACAAAAACTTCATACATTTAGATTGAAAGAAAAGTGAGAAAAATGTAGCAGGCTTAAAACTTCTTACTTTTCAATATTCCAATCTGTTCCTTTGAGTGTGTCGGGATTTCCGACATACCACTAAACACGGTGTAATAAAACATCGGATTGTCCGTAGGTCATCCGATTGTTTTGGAAGATGAACGAAATTTTAACATTCCTAAGATTCCTGAAAGCATTCGGGACACATTCGGAAGTTTCGAAGCTTCAACATTCCGAAGATTTGACGAGTTAAGATGAATGAGTAGAGATCGTTTGCTTCGCAAGCCGACTCTTAATCGAAACATTCGGAAGTTGAAATAAACAATATTCAAATATTAAACGGCTTTTCTAAATTTTATGATGTTCTAATCATTGTTATTATAAACGACGTAATAGGAGAAATTATTAATCCAGCAATAAATGTGGCAATAAAGTAATATCCAAATTCTCTCATACTCATCGAATATGCTATGAAAACAACAATCGAATGGGGGATAAGATAAAGATACTTTGCTATAGAAGCAAACATTGAGGTATGAAAACCTGTTGGATTTCCAATAAATAATGAATATAGTAGATAAACTAAATTTAAAGTGGCAGTTATTATTAAAGCTTTTAAAAGTGAACTTTTTTCAAGACCCAAATACATATGTGTAACATAATATAAAACAGATGTAGTGATAATTGTTCTTACACAAAAAATGATAATATTATTAATCATCCATACTCCTTATGACTATTTTTTTACTTTTCAATATTCCAATCGGTTCCTTCAGGTGTGTCTTTCAGGGTAATCCCCATCTCTTTTAAATCGTTGCGGATTTGATCTGCCATTTCCCAATTTTTCTCTTTTTT
>JAYEKK010000229.1:0-2111 GCA_034660955.1 Candidatus Cloacimonadota bacterium
GGTTTACATAGAAGCTATTTGTCCCAAGAATCCATTAGTGAAAAAAGGGTATGTTCGTAGAGGCATTTGCGGTACTTGTGGTAATGAATTCGGAATTAGGTGATAATTATGGCATTTAATCCAGCAGATTGGTCAAATAAGAAAAAGATTACGATTGATTCTACTAAGGTGGACTCCGCTCTTACGGATTTCCCTATCTCTATTGGTTTGGGTTCTTCTGTTGGGCAAACTAATTTTGATCTTTCTGATATTTTCACTCAGTTGCAATCTGCTGGAGCTGGAACTAGTTATGTAAATAGGAAAAAGATTGCTGTAACAACAATGGTTTCAAGTGTAGAAACTGAACTCTATACAGAAATTGCCAACTGGGACCAAACTAATGAAACAGCTTCTTTGTGGACTAAAGTCCCAACAGTTTCATCGGGGACTGATACTGAATTAACAATTTATTATGATAAAACAAATAGTGATAATACCACTTACATAGGCGATACTGGAGACACGTCTGCTCAAAGTGTTTGGGATAGTAATTTCGTTGGCATCTGGCACATGGAGCAAGACCCAAACGGGGATGCTACTAATGCAATAAAAGATTCTACAAGTAATGCTAATCATGGAACCCCTGCTGGTTCTATGACTTCTGCTGATCTGGTTGATGGTAAAATTGGTAAAGCAATAGATTTTGATGGGAGTGATGATAGGGTTATAGTTTCTGATGGTGCAACTCTACGTGGAATGGAGGCTATAACAATTGAAGTGGTTTTGAATGTTGATACAAAAGATAATTACGAAAAGGTTTTCGATTACTCAAGTTCGGCATCTTCAAACACAGACAGAAAATATAGATTTCAATTTGATGCTGCGGTTGATAATGGATTGACATTTGCTTTATGGGATGATTCTAATACTGTAATTGGAGTAGCAACAATCGCTACTTTTTCTACAGGCAGTACTTCTTATGTAGCAGGAGTTTATACTGGAATAAATGCAGTAGATTCTGTAAAAATGTATAAAGACGGAAGTTTAAATACTAGTGGTAATGGAACAGGTAATAATATAAACAATACTGTTGCTGGCGACCTGTGGTTTGGTGGGGAACAGTATCTCCCACCAAAAACACCATATGATGGTATCATGGATGAGGTCCGTCTCTCAAACATAGCACGTTCAGCAGCCTGGATTAAAGCCACTTATCACAGTAATTGGGATGACTTACTCACCTTTGCTTCTATATTTGATCCGTCAGAATGGACTAATAAAATAAAATTAACTGTGGACTCATCAAAAGTTGACGAAGATTTAACAGATTTTCCTGTATTGATTACTTTGTCTTCTGAAACTGGTATAACTGATTTTGATGTCACCGATGTTTTTGATGAATTGTCCACCGTTTCCGGAACTAAGAAAATAGCGATAACAACATTCGTTTCTGGTGTAGAAACAGAACTTTACTCTGAAATTGAAAGATGGGATTGGGTAAACGAACAAGCCTGGTTGTGGACCAAAGTCCCAACAATTTCTTCTGGGACCGATACAAATTTATATTTATATTATGACTCTGACCATGCTGATAACACTAACTACATAGGAGATACAGGAGATACACCAGCTCAAAATGTTTGGGATGATAATTTTAAAGGTGTCTGGCACATGTCGCAAGACCCAAATGGAGACGTTACTGATGCAATAAAAGATTCTACAAGTAATGCTAATCATGTAACTCCTGGTGGTTCTATGACTTCTGCTGATCTGGTTGATGGTAAAATTGGTAAAGCAATAGATTTTGATGGAAGTGATGATTATTTAAAGATCTCTGGAGGGGACGTAAGTCTTGAATGTGATAGCTTGACAATAGAAAGCACTGTATACCTTGAAACAGGTGTTGGGGTGGTTATTGTTACTTATAGACCACAGAATGCTTGGGCAGACGCAAGGGGTTATGGTTTATCGGGGAGCCAATTTCTTAAAGGTAGCCCAACCACTTCAAGTTGGGAAGCTGTTGCATGGACAAATGCCCCGTCTTTGGATACATGGAATTACTTAGTGGGTATGTATCAAAATAGCGGAGATTTAACTTTATGGAAAAATGGAGCCTCCGAAAATAGTGCAAC
>JAYEKK010000230.1:0-2107 GCA_034660955.1 Candidatus Cloacimonadota bacterium
ACTGGCCGGGTCCGCTCCGGATGGCAGTGGCACCAAGCTGGACAAGACCGGAAAAATAGGCCAGTCCGGCGATAAAACACCGGTCCAGGGTCACACAGATAAGATAACGGTCTCCAGGCCGGACCCCCGTGCCCTTATTGTAATTTACTGGGGATAGTGATAATTTTTTACGAACTGAGGTATTTGCAAAAATTGCTCTAACTATAATGCATAAAATTTTCCTTTGGATATGGAAAGGAGGTGAGTTGAAGCAAGTGATGTGGGAGAGAGAGGATGGTGCATAACGCACTTATGATTTGCTTAATCAAAATTAAATAGGGAATTTAAGAAAATGCTATTCAAATTTGGAAATATAATAATTGGTGTCTTAGTAGCTCTGCTGCTTTCTAGTTGTTCTCATAAACTGGAAATAAAGAACCTTCGCTCATATCAGAACCTGTCGCTCAATCCACTTGAGCAAAAGGTGACTATCGGAATTATCCCTTCAATAGAAGATATTTCCTCGAAAAAGTTGATGAAGGGCATTGCCACAGCGTTGATGAAGTATTCAGCAACGGTGGTTATGCCTTATACGCCAGGGAGTTTGAGGAAGCCTGATGTGTTGGCCAATATCTCGATCCGACCCGAATATAAAGGTTCAGGATGGAATTTTCTGATAAACTGGCCGGGTTTCTTGATTTGGACTCCGGCATGGCATGGATATGTGTACAAAGTTAACTACGACGTATCTGTCCTTCTTACCAAGGCTTCGGACAACACAAAGATTGATTCCTTTACTATTCCAGTCAAACTTGATGTTCGGCATGCGGAGATGGACCGAACTTGGACAGAGATAAGTTGGCTTGAGTGGAGCGTTATTGCATTTGTTGGCGGGATTGTTTTTACTCAGTATGACTCCAATGTCAGCCCACTGGTTGCGGAAAAAATCGAGACGCCGATAGGCGATTACATTGCTCAGGATATTATAGATCGTTTGAATAGCTATGGGCAATTGGGGTACATTTACGATCGTGATTCACGCGTGCGCATTGCACTGTTGCCAGGTAAGTGACGGACGAGGGCCTTAGATATGCTCCCGTCGACCACTAACTCCGTGGAGTTAATTGCACCGGCCATAAGGCCAAAATGTGGTTGATTTGTCGCAAAGTAGTGACACTGTAGATTGTAGGGACGGTTTGCGATCCGTCCCTACAACCTTAATATTTCAATGCCAAAATGATAATCGTAGCTCCAGTGACATGTGTTAAGCCATTTACAATAGATTTTTGCCGATCCCGGGATCGTTTTCCCTGCGCGGCTTCTAATGCATCAAAGCTGCACATGGACTCCCAGGAGATTTCCTGTGCTCCACCGCAAATTATGCGATCTTGCCTGCCAAAAGCTATGGTCTCAGCCCCCCTGGCCCACTGCCATGACACCGCTCGCATAGGCCCCGTTTACAGTCCAGGATACTCCACGTATTCCCAAAATGGTGTTCAGGTTGAGGGTAACTGTACTGGCGAGCAGCCGGAATATGTGCCCACTTCCAATGGCCCTTGTCTTCCCGGCGGATCGAAGTATATCCACCTGCTCACCTGCTTAAATCATAAACGTCATCATACTTCCCCACATTATGCTTCTTTGAGCTGTTCAGCCAGTCTTAATTTTTTAATTTCCTTCATCCCTGTCCATTCATCAACTTGAATAAGTTCTACGCTAGTGGGATTTATTTTCCATTTAAAAAAATAAGTTTTGCCTAGCTCAACATCAAGAGTTAAAAGAAGGTTTTCCTTCTCGAAAATATAAGATAGCAATATCGCAATTACAGGCCTCACACGTTTTGTATATATTGAAAGTTGTTTATCACTGGTTACGATAGGCTGGTAACTGCCATTACTGATAATAGCTACACGAGAATCATTAACTTTAAGAGCCCAAACATTAGCCGCACCAAATATACTGCTTTTCCTGTAAATATATACAAGAGCTTCACCCTCGGAAATTTTTTCGATTGCCGTGAATTTTGGTCCTCTAATAGCACATCCGCTTGACATAATAAGAAAAACAATAATAAATGTTCTTGATTTTCATTTTTTATGCCGCCATTTAAGAATTCATGTAAGAGTTG
>JAYEKK010000231.1:0-9310 GCA_034660955.1 Candidatus Cloacimonadota bacterium
GGAGTAGTGATGCAGGCTCTTATTCTTTTTGCAATATTGGGAAGTGAACTCTTCAAAAATTACAACGTCAAACTCATCAGGGGGAAATAATGAATGATATTATTACGATTCTCTATGCAGCAATAGCCAGTGGAACAATAATACTTTATGCAACAATTGGTGAAATAATAACAGAACGTTCAGGGATCCTGAATTTGGGTGTAGAAGGAATTATGCTGATGGGTGCTTTCTTTGGATTTTATGTTGCTTATACAACAGAAAGCTTACTTTTAGCAATTATAGGAGCTGCAATAATTGGCGGCTTAATGGGGTTGATCCACGCATTCATGACAATTACATTACAGGCAAATCAGGTTGTTTCTGGGCTTGCTCTCACAATGTTCGGTACTGGAGCAAGTGCATTTTTTGGTGTAGGCATGGTTGGTAAAACATTAAGAGCATCTTTTGAAATTATTCCAATTCCTCTTTTAAACAAGATCCCGGTTTTGGGAGAAGTATTGTTCAAACATAATATTTTAGTTTATTTTGCTTTTATTTTACCTGTAATTGTCTGGTTTGTATTTAATAGAACAAAATGGGGACTTGCTCTGCGCAGCAGTGGAGAAGAGCCTCTATCCAGTGAGATCATGGGAATAAAAGTAATCAAAGTTCGTTATATCGCCACTATTGTCGGTGGAATTTTCATCGGGATAAGTGGTGCATATCTCTCGGTTGCTTATTCCAGGTTATGGGTGGAAGGAATGACTGCCGGTAAAGGTTGGATAACAATAGCTTTGGTTATTTTTGCAAATTGGAATCCTCTGGTAGCTTATGGCGGTGCTTATCTTTTTGGAGGTTTAACTCAACTCGGGCTCAATCTTCAAAAATTCAATATTCCTTTCCCAATAATTCTACTTAAGAGTATTCCGTATGTTTTCACAATATTATTCCTGTTATTTATTTCCCTAAAAGGAAAGAGATCTAATTTACCAAAAGCTCTGGGTGAATCATATTTCAGAGAAAGTAGAGGATGATCTTAATAAATATATAGATTTTCAAATTTCTAAACCGGTTTAAGGTTTATTCCGATATTGTTTGTCGGAAGTACCAGGTACTTTCTAACGTATAAGAAGGCTTTGTTTTTTTAACCCAAGGAGAATTTTATGAGAAGTATTAGAGTATTGTCTGTTTTTATGGTAATTTTTCTTCTATTTAGCGTAATGTCATACGCCCAAGAAAGTGAATTAAAAATTACTGAGAAAGTTAAGATCGCATTGATCATTCCAAGCACAATTGACGATATGGCTTGGAGTCAGGTAATGTATGAAGGAATTAAAGCCGTTCAGAAAAAATACGGCGAAGACAAAATTGAAGTAGAAGTAAGTGAACGTCTTTGGAACGCTGTAGATGCCGGTAGTGCTATCAGGCAGTATGCAAGTCAAGGATTTGATATTGTCATTGCGCACGGTGCACAATATCAAAGTGTACTCGATGAAGTTGCACCGGATTTCCCAAAAACATCTTTTGCCTATGGTACAGGTTTTGCAACTAATCATCCAAATATTTTTGCCTATGACCCTCAAGCTCAGCAAGGTGCTTATCTTCTTGGCATTATGGCTGGTTTAAAAACAAAAAGCAATATTGTTGGAATCGTAGGCCCAGTAAAAGCTGGAGATGCAATAAAATACAATATAGGATTTGAAAAAGGAGTAAAAGCTGTTAATCCTGAAGCTGCTGTAAGGGTTGCTTACACTGGAAGTTTTGGTGATCTTGTAGCTGCCGGTGAAATTGCACGTACACATATTAAAGCCGGAGCTGACGTTTTAAGCGGATCAGCTCAGCAATGCGTTGGTGCAATAAGAGTTGCTTCTGAATTTGAGGGTGTACTTTGGTTATCTTCTGATATGGATCAAAGTTCCATAGCTCCTCAAACTGTTCTTGCTTCTCAATCTTATAAATTTTATGAAGTGATCGAAAAAATCATTAGTTTCCGTCAAGAAGGTATTGTAGGTGGAAAACACCTTGAGCTTACTTTTGAAAACGGTTATTTAGAAATAGTTTATAATCCAAAATTAGCATCTGTATTAACTCCGGAAATGATGGAAGTTATTGATAAAGCAAAAGCAAAAATCATTAGTGGAGAGATCAAGGTAGAATTGAAATAATATCAATCTGCTTTATAAACCATATTAAACTTAAGTTAAGTTAACAACTGTTAGCTTAACTTGAGTTTTTTTATAAAATCCGGTATATTAATTTATCTCAATATTTAAGGAATAACTATGTCAGAAATTATTAGAAAATTAGAGATGCGGAAAATAACAAAAAAATTCCCTGGCGTTCTTGCTTGTAATAATATTGATATTCATCTGAAATCAGGAGAAATTCTGGCTTTACTTGGTGAAAATGGTGCTGGGAAAACAACTCTGATGAATGTTTTATTTGGACTCTATCAACCTGAACATGGTGAAATTTTTATCAATGATAAAAAAGTAATTATCAATTCCCCAAGCACTGCCTTTAAATACGGTATTGGAATGGTTCATCAGCATTTTATGTTAGTTCCAAATCTCACAGTAGTAGAGAATGTTGCATTAGGGCTTATAGGCAAAAGAATTTTCAAATTAAACTTAAATGAAGCTAGAAGCAAAATACTTGAAGTATCAAAATTGTATGGACTCTCTGTTCACCCAGATGCGTATATTTGGCAATTGAGTGTAGGTGAGCAACAACGTGTTGAACTTATTAAAGTTCTGTGTTTGGGAGCGAACCTCTTAATATTAGATGAGCCTACCGCAGCACTTACTCCGCAAGAAACGGATGAACTGATAATTCTGCTAAAGAAAATGGCGGAGAATGATCGCTCGATCATATTCATAAGCCACAAACTTAATGAGGTAAAAGCTGTAAGTAATCGAGTTTGTGTACTTAGAAACGGTTCTCTTGTTTACGAAGGTAAAACAAAAGAACATTCAGTTGCTGCTCTTGCTGAAAAAATGGCTGGTCGTGAAATATCAATGCCGACTCTAAAAGAAAAATCTAAGGCAACTACACCAATTTTAGAAATTAAAAATGTATTTGCTAAGGGTAACAAGGGAACAATGGCATTAGATGATTTTTCTCTAACTGTGAATAAAGGAGAAATTGTTGGAATTGCAGGAGTTTCCGGCAACGGTCAAAAAGAATTAGCAGATGTAATAAATGGAATTTCTCATATCGAGAGCGGTAAAATTTTATTACATAATAAAGAAATCACAAATCAATCTCCTCAAAAGATTATCAACAAAGGAATGGGTTATATCCCCGAAGATAGAATACATGAAGGAACAATATCATCTTTTTCTGTAAAAGAAAACATTATTATGAAAGATTATAACAAAACTCCTTTATCAAAAAGCTTATTTTTACAAAATAAAGTTATCGAAGATTATTCATTAGAATTAATTAAAAACTACAACATTAAATGCCCGAATAATAAAACTTCCTGCGGCAGTTTATCCGGTGGAAATGTGCAGAAAGTTATTCTGGCACGAGAACTATCCCGCAAACCGGAAATGCTTATCGCTTCATATCCAATTAGAGGATTAGATATCGGTGCAGCAGAATATGTTCATGAGCAACTGTTAGAAGCACGTAAAGAAAATGTCGGTGTTTTACTCATCTCAGAAGAACTCGATGAGTTACTAGATATCTGTGATAGAATTGCTGTTATTTATGAAGGCAAGATCCTTGATATTTTAGACCGTGATATTGCTACAAAATCAAAATTAGGACTACTAATGGCAGGAATTAAAGATGAAAAAAAAGTTATATAATGAAACTATTTATCGATTATTGATCATTGCAATTGCAATTTTCTCAGCACTTTTTGTAGGAGCAATCTTACTTCTAATAGCCAAAACAAATCCTCTTAAAGCTTATCATATAATGTTTACAGAACCCTTGAGTGGTAAATTTGGTTTAACTGAAATACTGGTTCGAGCCGCACCTTTAATGCTGGTTGGATTAGGAATAGCTATCGCATTTAGAAGTGGAATTATCAATATTGGTGGTGAAGGACAGATAATGATCGGGGCAATTTTTGGAACGTTCATAGCACTCTCGTTCCCTGATCTTCCAACCTATATTCTTTTGCCATTTATTTTCATTGCCAGTTTTATTGGAGGTGCAATTTGGGGTGGTATTGCCGGTTGGATGAAAGCCTACCTTTCTGTAAATGAAATTTTGAGTACGATCATGCTGAATTATATTGCTTTTCAAGTTTATATGTTTCTAATTCGGGGACCAATGATCGATCCCAAGGAAGTATCTTACGGAACGGGTGTTCCTCAAACTGCCTTACTTAGTAAGAATGCCTGGTTAGCCAGAATTGTGCCGGCAAGTAGATTACACGCCGGTATAATCATTGCAGTTATCTTAGCAATTTGTGTATATATTTTCCTTTGGAAAACTACGATCGGTTATAAATTGCGAGCTGCCGGAGCTGAAGCAAAAGCTGCAAAATATATTGGTGTTAACGTAAAAAATTATCTTGTACTGGCAATGTTACTTTCCGGTGGATTTGCCGGAATGGCAGGCGCAATTGAAGTTTGTGGAGTTCATCATAGAGGACTTGAATCGATCTCAGCCGGTTATGGTTTTAGTGGAATTGTTGTAGCCTTATTTGGAGGACTTCATCCACTTGGAATAATCCCGGCTTCTGCTGTTTTCGGATTACTTATTGTTGGTGCGGATATGATGCAGAGATCCATTACAGTACCAGCCTCCATTATCCTGGCAATTCAAGGACTCATAATTCTGGCAATTGTATCCAGTCAGATATTTTTCTCAAATATTGCTATTAAAGAAAAGATCATGACAAAATTGAAACTAATGAAACCGGGGGATAAAGATGATTCTTGATTTTATAATTGGAATATTATCAGCAGGTATTCCCTTGGCTGCACCTCTATTGCTGGCAGGATTAGGAGAGATGTTCAATCAGCGTGCAGGAGTTTTTAACCTTGGTGTTGAAGGCATAATGTTAATGGGAGCATTTGTAGGATTTTTGGTAGTGCTTACAGTAGGATCACCAGTTCTTGGCTTGCTTGCAGCTATTCTTGTTGGGGCTATTATGGGTCTTATAATGGCAGTGGTAACTGTGAAATTTAAAGCTCAACAGGGAATCTCCGGAATTGGACTTTTCATGTTGGGATGGGGACTTTCCGGAACTTTATTCCGAGTTTATGTTGGCGGAATTACCAGCATTGAAGGTATTAAATCATTCAGCTTCCCATTATTGGGTAAGATCCCGATTATTGGAGAAATATTCTTCCAAAATAATATCCTGGTCTATTTAACATTCATGTTAGTTCCAATTTCATGGTATGTATTGAATAAAACCGCCTGGGGCTTGAAAGTGAGAGCTGTTGGTACAAACCCTCAAGCTGCAGATACACTTGGCATCAAAGTTGATAGAATTCGCTTCCAATGCATAATATTAGGAAGTATGATGGCAGGGCTTGCCGGTGCATATCTCACAATTGCCCAAACTCATATTTTTGCCGATAACATAACAGCAGGAAGAGGTTTTATTGCAGTTGCCCTGGTTTATTTTGGAAGATGGAAACCGGTTGGAATTATGTGGGGAACTCTTTTATTCAGTCTGGCACACGCAATGCAGCGCTCAATTCAGGTTTACGGCATAAACTTCCCTTACGAAATTGCTGTGATCATTCCATATTTGTTGGTTATTGTAGTATTAGCTTTATCATATAAATCACAACAACTGGGTCCTGTAGCTCTCGGTAAACCGTTTAATCGAGGATCTCGGGAATAAGTTTTATGGGATCATAATTATGAAAGATCATGTGTTCTATTTGAAACGAACAATTGAGCTGGCAAAGCAAGCAGTAAAACATGGGAACACACCTTTTGGAGCTTTGCTTGTTGATCACGATGGAAATATATTACTCGAACAAGAAAACATCGAGATCACAGAAAAAGATTGCACAGGTCATGCTGAAACTGCTTTGATGAGAAAAGCATCGAAATTATACAGCAAAGATTTTTTATGGAATTGTACAATATATACTTCTGTTGAACCCTGTGCAATGTGCTCCGGTGCTATCTACTGGGGAAATGTAGGAAAAGTTGTTTATGGTATTTCCGAAAAAGAATTACTTAATCTGACTGGCAACAATAAACAAAATCCTACATTAGATCTTTCATGTAGAAAAATATTTGAACATGGTCAAAAAGAGATTGAAGTAGAAGGACCAATAACAGAAATAGCCAAAGACATCATGGAAATTCATAGAAAATATTGGTGATGATCATTAAATAATACATATTTCTTAGTATAAAAAATACTGTGAATTTTTCTAAACCGGTTTAAGGTTTATCCCGACATTTGAGATTCGGGTGTACCAGGTACTTTCTATAATATAAAAAGTTTTTTCATCATTTTATAAAGGAGAGTATTAATGGATAATTCAAAAGAAATTGACAAATCTAAAGAACCATTTGTTGCTTTAAAAGATACGCAAGGTATCATCTATGGTTTGAATGATAAACCTCCTGTTATAGAGTCAATTTTTGCGGCTCTGCAGCATCTGCTGGCGATCTTTGTTGGAATCATTACACCTACTTTGATCATTGGCGGAGTTTTAGGTTTGGGCAAAGAAGTTCCCTATCTTATCAGCATGGCACTCATTGTTTCCGGAGTAGCTACATTTATTCAAGTTAAAAGAGTTGGACCAATCGGTTCTGGGCTATTAAGTATTCAGGGAACAAGCTTTGCTTTTCTGGGAGCGATCCTCGCAGCCGGTTTCATGGTGAAAAATGCTGGAGGTGGTCCCAGAGAGATTCTGGGAACGATTTACGCAATCTGTTTTGTAGGAGCTTTTATCGAGATGTTTCTAAGCAGGTTCTTACATCTTGTTAAGAAGATCATTTCTCCTACAGTTACAGGAATTGTGGTTGCCACTATTGGCCTCAGCCTTATTAAAGTAGGAATTACTGATATGGCTGGTGGACAATGGTTATTAGATAATAAACCTGAATTTTTTGGAACACTTGAAAATCTTGGTTTAGGATTAATGGTTCTTGTAATAATTGTTATTTTTAACCGCAGTAAAAATCAATTCCTTCGTATGAGTTCAATTGTAATTGGATTAGCGATTGGTTATGTTGTTGCCATTTTTTTAGGCAAAGTTGATCTCAGCGGCTTGAAGGATCTTCCAATAGTTAGTATTCCAATTCCATTCAAATATGGATTCAAATTCAACTTCACAGCTTTTATTCCGGTTGCTCTTATTTATCTTATTACAACAATAGAATCCATCGGTGATCTCACAGCAACTTCGATGGTTTCGGGTGAACCTATTGAAGGCGATCTCTACATAAAACGCATTAAAGGCGGAGTTCTGGGTGATGGTGTTAATTCAGCTATGGCAGCAACATTCAATACTTTCCCAAATACTACATTTAGCCAAAATAATGGAGTGATTCAACTTACCGGAGTTGCCAGCCGTTATATAGGATTATATATTGCAGGATTCTTGGTAATACTTGGTTTATTCCCGATAATTGGAGGAGTTTTTCAGCAAATGCCAAAATCTGTTCTGGGTGGTGCTACGATTGTAATGTTTGCCACCGTGGCAGCAGCAGGAATCAAGATCATTGCTTCGCAAAAGATAGATCGAAGAGCAATGATGATAATGGCTCTTGCGTTTGGACTTGGTCTTGGTGTGATGATGGTTCCTGATGTCCTGGGTAAAACTCCGGTTGTGATCCAGCAAATATTCGGTTCACCTGTAACAACCGGTGGACTCACAGCGATCATTGCCAATATTGTACTTCCGGTTCCAAAAAAGAAATAATGTTATAAAAAAGGCAGGATTTTTATCCTGCCTTTTTTTTTCAAAATGAATCTGGAAACAAGTAATTTTTTTGAATATATTTGTTCATAATTAACACCCTCACACATTCATAAAAAATATATTTGACACTATTTAGCACCAAAAAGAAAATAGTTTTATCTAAACGAAAAAAGGCGAGACTTACTCTGATCTCTAAACGACAAATTTGGGTGCGACTAAAATTAATACTTAAAGGAGAAAAGACTATGAATTTAGAAATTAGCGGTGCTTACATCGTTACTCCGCAAGATGACAGCACCAAAGTAGAAAGGAAAACACTTTTTATCCAAAACGGAAAAATCCATTTCACTTGCCCTTTTAATAAACCGGACAGAATTATCGATGCAACCAACAAAATTATTTTCCCGGGTCTTACCAACGCACATCATCACATCTATTCCACACTTTCTAAAGGAGTTCCCTGCGATGTTCCATTCAATGATTTTATGGGAAACCTGAAAAACTTATGGTGGACACTCGATCATTCTTTGAACAAAGAAGATATGGTTTTGTCTACTGCAATCGCCATGAAAGATGCAATTTCTCAAGGTGTAACCACGGTTTTTGATCATCATATTTCCGGTTATACAGCCAATGCACTTTCCGATATGGCAGAGGTGTTCGATGCTTATGGAGTTAGCGGAACTCTTGCCTTTGAGCTTTCTGACAGAAATGGAGAAGAGTTTTTCCAAAAGTCTTTAGATGAAAACGTTCGTTTTGCCAGAGCACAAAAAGGAAAATCAGTTCAGGGGATGATCGGACTTCATGCATCATTCACACTCAGTGATGAAAGTCTGCAAAAAATTGCTGATGCATCGGAAGATTTTCCGGTTCATGTTCATGTTGCCGAAGGTGAAATTGATGGGATTCAATGTCAGGAAAAATATGGAAAGGGACTTATAGAACGATTCGATGATTTTGGATTAGTTCGTAAAAATTCTCTTTATATCCATTGCAGTAACCTCACAGAAAAAGATCTTGAAATTTTAAAGAACCGAGATATTTTCATTGCACAAGCTGTAGATTCCAATATGAATAACGGACTTAATGTGGGAAATATTTCCAACTTTATTGCAAAAGGTATTAAGACAACAGTGGGAACCGATGGTATGCATCCCAGCACAATGAAAGCATTAAAAAATTCTAATATATTCACAAAATATCTGAATAAAAATTGTGATCTTGGTTATCCCGAAATGAATGCTCTTTTCCTGAATAATTTTAAACTTAAAAAAGCATTTGGACTTCCACTGGGAATCAATGAAGGAGAACCTGCAGATATTGCGATCTTTGATTATCAGCCTGCAACACCATTCAATTCAGATCAATTTTTGGGTCATCTGATATTTGGGATTACTGAGTCACGCTGTCAGTATGTTATAAGGAATGATGAAATATTATTGGATGATTATCATGTAACGAAAGATCTT
>JAYEKK010000232.1:0-2072 GCA_034660955.1 Candidatus Cloacimonadota bacterium
TCAGAATCTGTGATCAGGGAAGTTGTTGGTGATCGTAGTGTTGATGAAGTTATAGTGCTTAATAGAAAAGAGATAGCAGATAAATCTCAATTAATGCTTCAACAACAACTTGATATTTACGAAGCAGGATTAGAGATCGTTACGATCAATTTGCAGAATGTTAATCCACCCGAAGCAGTTCAACCTGCTTTTAATAATGTGAACTCTGCAAAACAGGAAAAAGAAAGGATCATTAATGAAGCTTGGCAAAAATATAACCAAGTTATTCCCGAAGCAGAAGGAAGAGCAAAAAGAACTGTTGAAGAAGCTGAAGGATTTGCTGTAAATAGAGTTAATAGAGCAAATGGAGATGCTAATCGTTTTATCCAGATGTACAATAGATACCGTTATTCTAAGACTGTAACAAAGAAGAGACTCTATCTTGAGATGATGGAGAAAGTTCTGCCAAAGGTTGAAAAGAAGTACATTATTGATGATAAAGCTAACAATGTGTTACCTCTCTTAAATCTTGGACAGGGAGGTAAATAAAATGAAAATGAAATTAAACTATATACTAATTCTAATTGCAATTATCATACTATTAAATGCCTTTTACGTTATAGATGAAAGACAGCAGGTGATCATTACTCAATTTGGTAAACCGGTTGGTGATGCAATAACAACTGCCGGATTACGAATCAAAATACCTTTTATTCAGAAAGTACACTATTTTGATAAGAGAATTTTAGAATGGGATGGTGAAGCGAAACAAATTCCAACATCTGATAAACGATATATTTGGATCGATACTTTCTCTCGCTGGCAGATCGTTGATCCACTTAAATTTTATGAGACTACTCGGTACGAAAGTAGTGCACATAGCAGATTAGACGACATTATCAGCGGTACTACGCGTGATGTAATAAGTTCCAATAAATTACTGGAAATTGTAAGAAGTTCCAATAGAGAAATGGTTTTTACTTCCGAATATACAGATAGTAAATTGGCAGATGATGTCCTTGAAAATATCGTAAATGGTCGTCAGGTTATTGCTGATTCTATCTTTGCACTTTCAAAGGCAAAAGTTGCTGAGTATGGTATCAAGTTGATAGATGTTCGTATAAAGAGATTGAATTATAATCAGGAAGTTCAGGCAAAAGTATTTGAGAGAATGATCTCTGAAAGGAATAAGATCGCCTCAAAATACCTTTCAGAAGGAAAAGGAGATTCTTCTGAGATATTGGGTAAAATGCAGAGAGAGTTAGATCAAATTCAATCTGAAGCTTATCAGAAAGCTCAAGAGATCAAAGGTAAAGCAGATGCTAAGGCTATCAATATTTATGCAAATGCTTATAATAAAGATCCTGAATTTTATGAATTCCTTAAAACTTTAGAAACTTATGAAAAAACAATTGATAATAAGAATACACTCATTATGACTACCGACAGCGAATACTATAAGTTTCTTAAATCAATGAAATAAATGAACAATAAATATCCAGATGAATACTGGATGAAATTTGCAATAGATGAAGCAAGATCGGCATTTCAGGAAAATGAGGTGCCGATCGGTGCTATATTAGTTAAAAATAACAAACTGATCGCTTCTGCACATAACCGAACAAACGCTGTAAATAGCGGATTAGCTCACGCTGAGAAATTGGTTATTGAAGAAGTTATTGCCAGCGGTGAGAAGTTTTTATCTGATTATACTTTATATGTAACGGTTGAACCTTGTTTGATGTGTGCTGGAATTATTATCTGGTCACGAATTGGGAAAGTTGTCTTTGGTTGCTATGATGAAAAAGCCGGAGCTGCCGGTTCTATTTATAATGCTTTATTAGATAAAAATTTTAATCACAATCCGAAATTGGTTTCCGGTGTTTGTGAAGCAGAATGTTCCAAATTAATGAAGGATTTTTTTAGGAGTAGAAGAATTGGAGATTGATGATTGACGATTGACGATTGACGAATGGAGATTGAGGATTTGAGATTGGAGATTGAAAATTGAGGATACAAGGATTTTATGAATAAAGAAGAACTTAAAAAAAGAACTAAAACATTTGCTCATAAATGTGTTAAAATAGTAAAAT
>JAYEKK010000233.1:0-2071 GCA_034660955.1 Candidatus Cloacimonadota bacterium
GCGACATAGGCCGGCCCCAAAGGTAAAACCGTCATGAAAAGGTTTTCGGTAATTACGGATATTAAAAGCACCTTCATGGTTAAATCATCCTCCTAAACTTTTACCTCAATTGGTCGTAAACAAAATGAAGAAACTCTGAATCACCCTAAAATTAAAGCACATTTTTTGCCTTTCTTGAAATTTTGTATCTCTTCTATTAGTGAGATATAATTTTTCTTTTAAATCTTCATAGGGATTATCATGGTATTATTTTCTTTGGCCGGCTTTCCCAACTCCGCTATATATTTTTCATTGATAGATGTCCATAAGACGTTTTTCCGCATCGCTCGTCCCAATCAAGACCATTTCATCATGTTCCCCAAGAAGAATCGAGGGTTCGGGGTTGATATTCAATTTATTCTCTCTACCAATAGCTATTACGCTGCAGCCCGTCTGTTTCCGGATTTGACTTTCAGCAAGAGATTTGCCTGCAAGGGATGAAGGTGCCGGCGCGCGGAAGATGTTCAGTCCTTCTGCAAACATCAGTATTTTATCGGGTTTTAGAAGATTAATTATGGTATTTGCTCCCATGGAAGCATGTGACATGACAATGTCTGCTCCAGCCCTGTGCAGTTTGGAAATATTTGCGTCCAGATTTGCCCTGCTGATAATCTGCATATCGGTTCGCAGTTGACGGCAATAGATGGTGAGATAAATATTCATGGAGTCATCATGAGTGGTAATAATGACAGACGAAGCTTCCCGTATGCCGGCTTGACTCAAGGTATCAAGATCGGCAGCATTTCCTTGAATATACCTATTATTTTGAATGAATTTTGGATTTTTCTCCACAACCTTATAATCAATCTGTCGCTCTTCCAGGATCTGTGCCGCTGCACGCCCGACACGCCCGCCACCCAATATGAGAACAGGAGCACCGGTGGTGTGATAAACACGGTAAATGGAGAAGACCTCGTCATATTTTTCGAGTTGTTCAGCCGAGCCGGCAAGCACGAGCACAGTCGAGGAATCGATTCGAGTCTGTGGCTGCGGCATTTTAAATCGGCCTCTCTCCCAAAGCCCGACAACTGTTACGCCGGTTTTTTCTCGCAGATTGCTTTGAATGAGGGTTTTTCCCTCAAGTGGTGTTCGCATTGCAGGTGCTTCGGCGATGAGAAGTTGATCGAATCTTCCGATAATATTTGCCCCCATACTCATTCCGAGCGTTCTTCGCGCTAAGGATTCTCCAAGCATTTTCATAAACTGAAAGACATAAGTGCTGCCGGCAAGCTGCAGAATATCGATGGAATCATCCGCATCTGCATTAGTAACGATAGGTACTTTTTCAGAGATCTCCCTGACCGTAAAGGATATATTTGTGTTGGTCATATCATCGTTGTTGGCGACCAGCATGGCAGCACTTTGTATGCGGAGACGTTTATATGTTTCCGGATCACCCATATCTCCAACGACCACCTTGAAGTTCAAATCGTAAAGTTCTAACGCACGTTGAAAATCAGTGGCGATAATAGCATATTCATAATCATATTTCTTTAGTTTTTCTACAAGGTTTATGGTTATGGGATCAAAGCTTGTCAGTACCACGTGTCCTGTTGTGCCTTCCGGCAATTCCCGTGGAGTTTTGGCCCTTGATTGGGCTTCAAGCCATGGGGCATAAAAAAATTGAATAAAGGTAAAGGGCAACATGACAAGAAGAAAAAGAATGCCGGACATAAGGACAGCCAATGTAAAGGCTTTGCCTAAATCGCTTGCAAAGGTGATATCACCGAAGCCAAGCGTGGACATCACAGTGAGTGTCCAATAGAAACCTGTAATCCAGCTAAACTCCTTTTCTTCAAAAAGCATTATGAAATGAAACAAAACGCTGTATATTACCACCAGCATTGTCAACGCCAAAAGGAACTTGAATAGAAGTTTGACGTTCCTCTTAGTTGTTCTGCTTCGAGTAAAGTAAAGAATTTGGGAAGGAATGAATTTCATGATGATGAATTTTTCACTACCATCATTAGATTATTAAGTCCCACTGTGCATCCTATGATACCATACATTCGGATAGTCTATTCTTAATGGC
>JAYEKK010000234.1:0-2070 GCA_034660955.1 Candidatus Cloacimonadota bacterium
ATCTTTTCACACCTTTAGCGATATTTGCCGTACTGTTTGCATACGAGAATCGCACATATCTATCGTCGCCAAATGCAGAACCCGGTACGAGTGCAATATGATAATTTTCCAATAGATATTTACATAAATCAATCGAATTTGTTATACCTTTTTTATTATGAGTAAGATAATATTTTATATATGGAAATGCATAAAATGCACCTTTAGGCAACGGACATTTCACAAATTCTATTTCATTCAATTTCTCCACCAGATAGTTACGTCTTTCTTGAAATTTATCTCGCATTTCTATAACTCTATTATTTTCTCCAGTTAGTGCTGCAACTGCTGCTTTTTGTGTCATTGAATTCACGCATGAAGTTGTATGTGCCTGAATGCTACTTGCTTTCTTAATAATTTCTTTAGGTCCTGCACAATAACCTAAACGCCATCCAGTCATGGCATAAGCTTTAGAAACACCATTAATTAAAACCGTATTCTCTCTAACTTCATTAGATATAGATGCAACAGAACAATGTTTTTTACCATCATAGATCAGTTTTTCATATATCTCATCGGAAATTATCAGAATATTATTTTTCAAACAAATTTCAGCAATTTTTTCTAGAGTTTTTCTTGAATAAATTGTTCCAGTTGGATTGTTAGGTGAGTTCAAAATTAGTGCTTTTGGATTTGAAAGTTCCGCGATCTTATCTTCCAATTGTTTGGGCGTAATTTTAAATTTAGTGGAAAAAGTAGTTCTCATCAGTTTTGGTAAAGCATCAACCATTCCTACTTGTGAGGTATAACTAACCCAACACGGTGAGGGAATTATCACTTCATCGCGCGGATCACAAATTGCCATTAAAACATTAATGATGGAAGCTTTTGCACCCGGAGAGACCAAAATATCTTGCGGATCGCAAATGATATCATTATCATTTTTCAATTTTACTGAAATAGCTTCACGTAGTTCCAAAATTCCAGATGAAGCAGTATAACGTGTAAAATTATCATCAATCGCTTTTTTGCCTGCTTCTTTGATATAATCTGGAGTATCGTAATCTGGTTCACCAACCCCAAAATTTATTACATCAATTCCCCTTGCTTTCATTTTGTTAGCAAGTGCAGAAACAGCCATTGTAGGTGAAGGTTTAATTGCCTTCGCCCTGTTAGAGATTTTAATTCCCATTTCATTACCTCTTTATATTCTAATTTTTATTATTTCCGCCATCAACAACAAGTTTAGAAAGATCTGCCACCTGCAGGAATAATTCCCTGATGCAAAATAGAATGTTGTATCTGTTCTGCTTAATCTCAATATCTTCAACATTTACCAAGACTTCATCAAAAAAATCATCGATCGTGCTTCCATATTTAACAAGTTCTTCTAGAATCTTTTTGTAATTTTTATCTGGAAGTAATTCTTCAATTCTAACTTTCAAATCCAGATATTGTGTATAAAGAGTCCGCTCCATTTTTTCCTGCAGTATTTCCTGCTTCACATCGGAAATACTTTTCACTTCGGCAATAATATTTGAAACACGTTTGAAACCAAGAACCAGTTTGATAAAATCTTCCTGTTTTTTTAGTTCCTGTAATGCTTCAGCTCGATGAATAAGATCAGGAATATTAGAATGATCAATATGCATTACACTATCAATAATATCATAATCGATCTGTTTTTGTTTAAGAAGCCAATTCACACGTTGTTTGAAAAAATCATAAACTATATCTTTGTTATTCTCAGGTTTATCAAGTTTACTTTCTAATAATTTAAATGATATATCTATTAATTTGTGGATGTTTATTTCAAAACTGTTATTGGAAATTATCTGAACAACTCCATTGGCAGCACGTCTTAAAGCAAAAGGATCTTTTGATCCTGTGGGTATCATATCAACTCCGATAATTCCACAGATCGTATCAATTTTATCTGCAATAGCTACCACGGAACTGGCTAATGACATCTCAGTATCACCATTCTGATAATGTTCTTCAATCACAAGTGCAGTTTGCTTTTTTTTCCCGCTTTTCAAGGCATATTGGTGTCCAATATATCCTTGAAGTTTTGTAAATTCTTTCTCTCCG
>JAYEKK010000235.1:0-2066 GCA_034660955.1 Candidatus Cloacimonadota bacterium
TCGAAATTTTCTTAAAAAGCACCTGGAAGTTAAAATTGGAGAGCGAGCTTTCCGTAATTTCATAAGCAAAATAAAAAAAGAACTTACACGGATATTCCGAAGCATAGAGTCATTTAACATCATTGTTTTCAAAAAGATAGCTATGATTAAAAGTAAAAATTTCTTGGCTACTTTAATTTAACACCAAGAAGTTTAAGTATTTTTGTTTGTTCATTATCAGGTTTTGAAATGTTTGTTTTTACAACTATTCCATTAATTAAATTTTCCACTTTTCGAATAGATTTTAACCTTTCAATTACGATAGAAATATCCCATCGTTTATTCTTGTATTTCCCATCAGAAACAAATAGAGGCTTCAATCTTTGCATTGCATGCCATTGAAGATAATAGGCAAGCATAACAATAAAAATATGGGATTTTATTCGTTCATCTGTCTTGTGATATAAAGGACGTAATTCAAGTAGTACTGTTTTCATATTCTTGAAAGCTTGTTCCACTTTTTGCAGATTTCTATATGTTTCAACTACTTGCGTTTTATCCAAGTTCTCTCTTGAGACATCTGTTCTGATTATATAACAACCATCCAAAGTAGATTCTGCTGTAATTACATCATTTTTTAGAGACCATGATAAATTGCCGTTTCTATTGACATTCCATTCAAAAAATTTCTCAATTTTATATTTCTCAAATATTCTACCCACATTTGCCGACACTTTATTTCTGTCCCGTTTTCTTTTGACTTTAGATTTTTCCATCAGTTTTTCTGTTACACTATTTATCATACTGAATCGTGTTGCCCTTTCATCTAACATAGTTTTATTGCTTTTGCAAAGCACATATCTTATATTATCATCATCTAAATCATTAATTTCAATGTATTCATTTTCTTTAAAATAATCTGCTTGGATATTTTTTGTCTTAATCAATGAATATAATTTCTTATGAGTCAATGCGGTTATTGTATTATAGCCATTTTCATTTACTTCTGTAATTCTCTTTTGAGTTAACATGCCACGATCACCTGTGAAAATAAGATTTTTTAAACCGTATTTTTCCGACAGCTTTTTAATCTCATTCAACACTGTTGTTTGATCTGAGGTCGTCCCTTTAAAGATTTCTACGCCAACTGGACATCCGTCTTTATTGGTTAATAAGCCGATTGATATTATCTTATAACCTTTTTTACCGCCTTTAGGTTTTCCGCCGTAAGAAGCCAACTCAGAATTCTTATATGCTCCTTCAAGCCATGTATTAGTCATATCATACAAAACAATGCAACCGTTTTGAAGATGTTTTTTGACTAATTTTGTCTCTATTTTGTTTTTCCTCTCAGATAATTTGTCCATAGGAAAATAGCAATGCTTATCGACATCCGGTCTGACACCGAATTTGTGCCTACCCAATTCCCATAAAGCTGAATCATTATACATGTTTGTCAGACTTAATTTACTTCCCTGATATATTATTCGACCAACAATCATAGTGATAATATCTCTTCTCCATTGTTCTTCTTGGGGGTAAATCGTTTTATCCAAACCAAGTTTTTTTGCTAACGAAAAAAAGACGTAACTTGCTCCATATTCGTAGGCTCTGCCATTTTCTAAGTCGTTTATATCAAAACTACCTTTATTACCTTGAAGCATTTTCTTTATTTGCAATATTTGGCCAGCAGGAAGTTTTGAGATATTGCTTATCGTTCTGTGCTTTACTTTCCCATTTTCTCTGAAGCTTTCGCGAATCAAATAGCTGAAATAAATTTTTCCTTTTTTTACTGATTTTACAGTCTCTACATACATTCTGGCTACCTCCTATTATATCACTGGAGACCAATATACTTTTATGGCAAAGAATGTCAAGAAATAAATTTTATATCACTTACTCTATTACTGGCTACATATTATCACCTTTTATAACGCTATCTCTTTTCAAATTAAGTGGTTATAATATATTTGACTCAGAATATCCGCATATCAGCTGCCAATTTTGAACTTTGATTTTCTTCAACTCTGAAACCTGTGATACATCTGTCATATATATCAATAATCAAATATGACGGTCTCGCAAAA
>JAYEKK010000236.1:0-9159 GCA_034660955.1 Candidatus Cloacimonadota bacterium
AAGGATTGAAAAATCCAACGGAAGATATTACATCCATCCCTCAATTTCAAACTGATGGTAAATTTGATTATGCAAAATATGAAACACTTCTAATGGAAAATCCTGAATTTGCTAACTGGGTAGAAAATGGTGTTAGAGGAAGGCTTCCACGTCAAATGCTTTTAGATGATGTAAAATCTGAAGTTACAATTACTATTGAAGAAGTTGAACAACAGTACATTGATAGCAATAATCTTGCCGATGCAGATGTAATATTTTTCAATCCAAATAAGATCAAAGATGTGGAAGTAACAGATGAAGATCTGCAAAAACATTACGATGATAATAAAGAGGATTATAAAAAGGATCCCGCCAGAAAAGTTAAATTGGTAGCTATAAATCTTGAGCCAAGTGAAGCTGATAAAAAACTTGTAAAGACAAAAGTTGATTCAATTTACAATCTTGCAATTAGCGGTGAAGATTTTGCTGAACTTGCAAAGAAATATTCCGAAGGTCCTTCCGCACCTCAAGGTGGAAATTTGGGTTATTTCACTAAAGGAAGAATGGTCCCTGCTTTTGAAGAAGAAGCATTCCAATTAAAAAAAGGTGAGATCAGCGAACCTGTTAAATCTAGATTTGGCTGGCATATAATTAAACTTATTGATAAGAGAATCAAAGATGGTGCAGAAGAGATCCAGGCAAGCCATATTCTTCTCGAAGTAGAAGCTTCTGATGAGACAAAAGAAAACCTGGAAGTTGTAGCATACGATCTATTTGAAAAAGCAAGTGATACGAATTTAGATAAAGCTGCTGAAGAACTTGCTTATGAGATAAAAGAATCTAAAAAAATATATGCTTCATCGCAATATATTGTTGGAGTTGGCAAGAACAAAGAACTTGTAGAATTTGCTTTTGATAATAAAGTGGGCAAACTTCATGAACCAATCCTTAAAGAAGATGGCAACTATGTTATTTGTGAAGTATCATTTATTATTGGAGAGCATTATCAAGAATTCGAAGAGGTTGAACGCCAAATAGAAAACATTGTTAAAAGAGAAAAGAAAAAAGAGATCACACAAACTAAAGCTCTGGAATTTTCTAATAAATATAATACCGTAGAATATTTGACAAAAGCAGAAGCAGAAGGATATGAAGTTGTTGAAGCATTAAATGTGATAATTGATAATGCCTTTAAAAAGATAGGGAAAGATGAAGTTCTAAATGAAGCTATCCTTGCAAAAGAAGTAGGAGAATACACAGATGTGATCAACGGTGAAAGAGGTTCCTACATTGCTTTAATAAAAGTTCGCACTCAACCTGATATGGATAAATTCGAAAAAGATCAGAACAGGCTTATGGAAGAAGCTCAAACAAAAGCAGAGAATGAACACTTAAATGAATGGTTTGAGAATTTGAAGGAAGATGCAGAAATAATTGATAATAGAAGTGAATACTAAAATTAGGATCTACTGAAGTTATTTTGATATAGAAAGCGGGTTTAGAACCCGCTTTTTTTATTTACCTAAAATTTTAATCCTGAGCTTGTATCATCCTGAGCCCCGATTAATCGGGGAAGGACGAAGGAGATAACTTATATAAAAGTCTATTGTCCGTCTGAGCCTGTCCTGAGCTTGTCGAAGGGCTCACCATGACAATTATTATGCCTATTAATTATAATTCAATTTGGTAATGCAAACCCGCTTTTTTTATAATTTAAAACCGTGTGGTAATAATTCTGCTATACTTGTTTCAAGTTCATCAATTAAGGAAACAACCGTGATTTTTAGATCAGAAGAAAATTCTGAGATAACTTGACGACAGGCACCACAGGGATAGAATAATTCATCGGTATTAGAAAAGATCACAAGCTCTGTAAACTTTGTTTCACCTTCTGAAACAGCTTTAAAAATAGCCGTTCTTTCTGCACAATTTGTCAATCCATAAGATGAATTCTCCACATTACAACCTGTAAATATTTTCCCAGATCCAGTAAGTAATGCCGCTCCAACTTTGAATCCTGAATATGGAGCATAAGCATTTTCCGATACTTTTTTTGCTGCTTCTATTAATTTCTGTTTCATGGTTTCCTCCTTGCTCTGCTATCAAGATCAGCAATTTGCTAAAGTATTGTAAAGCGATTTTTCTAAAACAAAATAAAACTGTAATAAATATTTTGACATCAATAGTTACAATTCTATTTATATTTTTTATAGAAATGGAGGAAAATCTTGGAGAAAGTTATTAATCCCAGAATCAAAATATGTTGCATCAGTAGCTTAAAAGAAGCAGGAATGGCAATAAAAATGGGTGCGTCTGCTTTAGGTCTTGTTTCAGAAATGCCAAGTGGTCCTGGAGTAATCTCAATGGAAGCCATCAAGCTGATTGCAGCTTCAGTACCTCCACCAATTGCAACATTTTTATTAACTTCCAAGCAGGATGTAAATGATATAATTAAGCAGCACAAATATTGCAAGACTAATACAATACAAATCTGCGATAATTTAACATTTGGTTCACATAAAGATCTGAAAGAAGCTTTACCTGGGATAGCAATTGTTCAAGTTATTCATGTGACCGGAGAAGAAAGTATTGTAGAAGCACTGGCAATTCAAAATGATGTTGATGCAATTCTTTTGGATTCTGGGAACCAATCAAAACAAATTAAAGAGTTAGGTGGAACGGGAAAAACTCACAACTGGGAAGTAAGCTGTAAAATAAGAGAAAAGCTAGATATCCCAATTTTTCTTGCAGGCGGGATTACGTCGGATAACATTGCTCAAGCGATAAATCAAGTTAACCCTTTTGGTATAGACCTTTGTAGCGGCGTGAGAACTGATGATAAACTTGATAAAATAAAATTACAGAAATTATTCAGCAACATAAAAGGAGTATAAGATGAAATATATTGGAGGACATGTAAGTGCTGCTGGTGGTGTGGAAAATGCACCACTGAATGCAAAAGCGATCGGAGCAAAAGCATTTGCCCTTTTTACAAAAAACCAGAGACAATGGTTTTCTAAACCATTAACCGACGAAAGTATAAAACTATTCAAAGAGAATTGTAAGAAAGAAGGATTTTCTTCTGAGTACATTTTACCACACGACAGCTATCTCATAAATCTTGGTCATCCAGAAAGTGAAAAACTTATCAAATCACAAAAAGCATTTTTAGATGAACTTCAACGTTGTGAACAACTCGGTCTCAAATATTTAAATTTTCATCCGGGATCACACTTAGGACAATATTCAGAGGATGAGTGTTTGAAAACGATCTCAGAATCTATTAATTTAGCACTTTCTAAAACTGACTATGTTACCGCTGTTATTGAAAATACTGCCGGACAAGGCAATAATGTCGGCTATAAATTTGAACACTTAGCACAGATCATTGATAAGGTTAACGATAAATCCAGAATTGGTGTTTGTATTGACACCTGTCATGCTTATACATCAGGTTATGACCTACGAGATGAAGAAGCTTTTCATGCAACTTTCCAGCAATTCGAAAAACTAATCGGATTCCAATATTTAAAAGGAATGCATATTAACGACAGCAAAAAAGAGCTGGGAACACGGGTTGACAGACATGAAAGTATCGGAAAAGGATTTATTGGTTTGGATGCATTTAAATTCTTGATGAATGATAGTAGATTCGATGATATTCCATTAATTTTGGAAACACCAAATTCTGAAATTTGGGCAGATGAAATTAAGTTACTTTATAGTTTGGAGAAGTAGGGACTTTTTACCCTTAATCGTCCGTTCATTGTTCGGTCAATTCTCTGAATTGACCATACTTTTCATCCTTCGTCCCGACAATCGGGACTACGGAGAATGAATCGTAGGAATGACATGGAAAAAGAATTACTTATCGAATTATCTTTGAAAAACATCCCGTCTTTCTGAGGAAATCTTTCAGTTTTTTTTCTCACGAAGAATCTGGAATGCTTAGACTCTTTCAGGGTAAAAAGGTAAAACATAAATTGAACCTTGAAAGGGCTAACTTCAAAGACTTCTTGAAAGAAGCCCTTTCAAGGTTTTGTTGTCTATTCAAATATTGCTTCCACAAATTCATTCACATCAAAATCACGTAGATCGTTGTAGGTCTCTCCCACGCCAATAAGTTTAACAGGAATATCAAGCTGATGTTTTATGCCAATTACAATTCCACCTTTAGCAGTTCCATCTAATTTTGTAAGAACCAAACCCGAAAGATTGGTAGCCTTGTTAAATAATTCAGCTTGGGTAATAGCATTTTGTCCTGTTGTTGCATCAACCACCAGCAGTGTTTCATGTGGTGCATCGGGAACGATTTTTTTAATAGTCCGCTTGATCTTGGAAAGTTCGTTCATCAAGTTAACTTTTGTGTGTTGTCTGCCGGCAGTATCAATTAGCACAATGTCATAATTTTTATTCACGGCTTTCATCATTCCATCATACACAACAGAAGATGGATCACTCCCTTCCTGCTGTCTCATAATATCTGCACCTGTTCTATCTGCCCAGATAGCCAATTGATCTATCGCAGCAGCACGAAATGTATCTCCGGCGACCATGAGCACGCTCTTCCCACTTGCTGTAAAACGACTTGCCAATTTCGCTATTGTAGTGGTTTTACCAACTCCATTCACACCAGTAAAAAGAGCTACGAATGGTTTTACATTTTTATATTGCAGATGGTCAGTTTCTCTGCCGTAATCTTTAAGGAGCAATTCGCGAATTATCTCTTCGAGATTTTTTTGGATATCACCGGCTGCTGTTATTTTCTTAAGTTTGATCTCTTCTTTTAAACTATCGATAATATCATAACTTGTCTGTACGCCAACATCGGCTTGAAGCAGCATTTCTTCCAGATCATCCATCAGATCATCATCCACTTTGCCACGTAAATTAACGATCTCTGCCAATTTCCCGAGTAAACCATTTTTTGTTTTGGCAAGTTTATCCTTTAAACTTTCCTGTTTTGTAACACCCTTGATATTTGAGGTTTTCTCTTTCTTTATGATAATTACAATGATTATTGCACAAATTATTACAAATAACGCAGCAGCAATATAAATGATTAGATTTGTATCCATGTAATACCTTTAATTTATTTAACCTTATAATAAAAAAGGCAGGCATATCTTATGCCTGCCTATTCTATATATAAATAATTATTTTTTTTCTTTTTGATCAGCTTTTTCTGAATTAAAAAATGCAGAGATTCGAGCTTTTCTTCTAGAAGCTGTTCTTTTATGAATTACCTGATTCTTCGCAGCTTTATCCAATTGTGAATATACTTCTTGTAAGAGAGTTTCTTTCTCTTCAATAGTAATATCACTTCTCATCTTCTTGGACAGTGTGTTAATCGTCATTTTAACATAATGATTACTAGCTGAACGCTTCTTCTCTTGTCTAAGTCTTTTTTCGCAAGACACATGATTCGGCATTTATTCCTCCATCTTTATAATTTTCGAAGTCAGAAAAAGTTAGCGGTATTTTCTGTCAAAATATTTATTATAATTTTTATCCAAATCTGCTTATTGCATTTGATCATATTTCATTTTGAAATCTCTAATGCCAATAAATGCAGAATCAATAAGTTTATCCTGATACGAACTTTTTATCAATTTTTTCTCTTCATCTTTATTAGAAAGAAATCCAAATTCAATTAGCACGGCCGGCATAAATGCACCGCGCAACACATAAAAATTTGCCTGTTTCACACCACGATCATACGCCTCGGTGGCACTCACAAGTGAAGTTTGAAGATTTGCTCCCAGTTTATAACTCTCCTCCAAATGCTCACTCTGAGCCATATCGGCTAAAATGAAGGCAAGGTCATCATATTTTTTCACAGCTTCCTGTCCACCCTCATATTCATACACAACCTGATTTTCCATTGCTTCCACTGCCCTAGCTTCATCTGTTTTAGCAGTAGAAAGATAATAGACTTCAATTCCATCAATTTTAGATTTTCGGTGAGCATTGCAGTGAAGTGAAATAAACAGATCTGCATTATTTTCATTAGCAAATTTTGTTCGTTGCTGCAAAGATACAAATTCATCTTTATCGCGTGATAGAAGTACAATCACATCCAACTGTTCCTCTAATTTTTTCTTTAATTTTAAGGCAAGTTCCAACACAATGTCTTTTTCAAAATTTTTCTTGGAATATCCAACTGCTCCGGGATCTTTTCCGCCATGTCCGGGATCAAGCACAATCCTTTTAATGGAATTATCATTAGGAGCTTGAGCAATAAGGTTATTGTTCTCCCAAGATATTTTATCATCAAAGATATGCGGTAAAATTTCCGTAAGAAATACAACCGGCAGGAAATATTTTTCATCCTGTTGTATAATATCATGTGTCATATTAAAGTAATCTGAACCATATTGCAAAAAGGATGAATCCAATAAAAAGATCAACTGCGCACCGTAGATATTCACATTTAATCTCTGATCTAAAAGGTCTTCAGAAATATTTGCTTTAAAAGTTTTATTCAATTCATAAACATTAAAATATTCAATGCTGTCGATCTCTGTGGTTTTAATAACTTCCGGTGCTAAAGAAGATTTATATTCTACCGTGATATCTGCATAAGCAAAATTAACAATTACTAATAAAATAAATAAAAATGATTTTCTCAATGATCCTCCAATAATTATCCTCTGTGATAAACTATTAACTATGTTGTATTTATTGTCATTCTGACGTATCATACTCGCTGCTCTTCGGAAGAATCTCTGCTGAACAAGATGTAAAGCTGCAAATTCTGCCATGAGTTTCTTCGTATGTAAGGCTGATAGACACACCAGGATGACACAAACTTCGGCTGGAAAGCAGAACAACGGAGTGTTCACAATATCGTCTTCCTGATCCCGAAAACTTTCGGGATTGTTCTTTTAAGGAAGGGTCTCCGCCTATAATGAGACTTGTCCGGCTCAGACGGATTCTTCGTCGAATGCCTTTGTAAGTTCATCCTCAGAAAGACATATGCTTTCCAATTTTGCATATTTTTTTATCCTCTGGGTGGTATTCTTCGAAAATATTTCACGATACTATCGAAATGTTTTTGATATTTAAATTCAAGTTTACACATCCTCAAATAATTAAAATAACTTAATAAAGATGCGATCCAAAACATACTAATAGAAACAATAAATACAACTCTTACACCAAAGTATCGTAATATTAAATATCCCATAAACGGGACAATAAGAGCTCTTAAACCGGTAAGTGTAACATGAACGCTCTGATACATCGAAACATCGTCATCTCCGGCAAAAAAGATGGAACTCATATTCCATGAAATTATAATGCCGGACATGCCGATTCCAAAAATGAGATAGGCAAAATAGACAGCATAATTTTCTATCCCGGAACCTATCAGGAAACTGGAGATCAATAAAATTAGCGGATAGCAGCCTAAAGTGAAGAAGGCAAGAAATGTGAAAAACGATGGATTTTTTTTATCGTGGATCTTACCGGCTATCGGGGCTAATAATAAAATTCCAAGTTGAGAAATTATCCCTTTTGCCATGAAAGTCTGTGAATAATCCATTTTAAGATACTCCACCAAAAATTTGGGAATTGCAGGAAGTATGATCATGAAACCGATTCCATAAATAAAATAATTCCTCTGAAAAATAGCAAAATCTCTGTTCTTCTTCAAAATATTCACAGTACTCATTATAGGTGTTATAAAAAATTGTTTAAGTTTTAATTTAGCTGTATTGTATTTTTTATTCTCTATTTTTATCATTGCCATAAGTAGGGAACTTACGCAGCCCATTAATCCGGCAACGGAGAAAATATAGCGAAACCAGTCTTCGTTTATATCCATCAACTTCCCGGCAGAATAACTGAAAATTATTGCGATAAGTGTTACCAAGCTTGCTGTATATCCAAATAAAACACCTCTATTCTCTGCAGAGATGTTATTCCGATATATTGAGTTTTGGGCAGGACTAAGAAGCGAATTAAATGAAAACACAAAGATCATGATGATCAAATATGAATAATAGCTGTGAGTGAATAACATGAAGAGAAGAACGAGCCTGCCGACAAAGGCAGTAAGAACAAAAAATTTAGAAATGCTTTTGGAACGTTCGAGTGCTTTGCCCCACCAGATAGAAAATAAATTTGAGAGCGGCCATAGCATAACCAGTATTGTGATCTGCCAGTCCAATGCCAGCAACGCCTTTTTGGCAACTACGTCCTGTATATTGAACGTACCCATTACAAAGCCGTTGAAAAAAGATGCCAGCATCAATAACCAGAACGTTCTCTTCTCAATAATTCCCAATTTCATTTCTAATTCCCAATATAATAATTGTTTGCAAAATCATTAAATTAAGATTTTTTGTCTACTTATAAAAATTTTCTATTTGACATCTGAAATAAAATTTAACTAACTTGTTAAATGTTTTTAAAAATTTGTTAATTTAATAAAATTAAGAGGAGTAAAAATGGGAAAAACAAGTTTAGTTTTAGGTTTTATGATTGTAATTTTGTTGGTGGTAAGTACAGGATTAGTGGCAGCAACTCATACAGTTGGTGCAAGCGGCTATGATTTCACCTCGATTCAGGCGGCGATTAATGATGCTGGAACAGTCAATGGAGATATTATTGATGTATATGGCACCATAACCGAAGCTGGCATTGTTGTGAACAAAAGCTTAACGATTCAAGGACAGGGTGTAAGCTCAACAATTGTTCAAGCACATGCAACTGCAGGGAATGCTACAGACAGAGTATTCCTAATTACTTCAGGAACCGTTACATTATCTAATATGGCCATACAGAATGGAAGAGTACCATCAACTGAGTACGGTGGTGGTGGAATTAAAATTGATGGAGCTACTTCAATTACTTTTAATAATTGTGATATTTTAAACAACCAATATGTTACTTACGGTAGGGGTGGCGGGATTTATAGTGGCGATTATTCTGAACCAACATATATTGAGATAAATGGTTGTACAATAAGCAATAACACCGTAAACCTTGAAGGTGGAGGAATATGTTTTGACGGTTCAAATATTTCTTCAGTTATTAAAAATTCAACTATTAATGAAAATGAAGCTGGAGATTATGGGGGAGGAATTGTTTATGGATCTGGAAATCATGAATTAATTAATTCAACAATTTTTGCAAACGTGCTAGTTGATGGTCAGTTTACTGGTGGTGGTGGTG
>JAYEKK010000237.1:0-2048 GCA_034660955.1 Candidatus Cloacimonadota bacterium
CCAGCACTTATGATTATACTTCCCCATCGAGTGTAAATCTTGCTTCTACTTATGGAGATGATGTAACAGTTGGCACAATAAACAATTCTCCTGATGGAGTTCAAATTTATCGGGTTGATTCAGCGCCCAATGTTACTACTCCTCCCGCAGGACTGGATCAACTTTCTCAATCACATTACTTTGGTGTTTTTGTAGTTGGAGGTTCAAGCCCAACTTATACGCTTACATATAATTATGAAGGACATCCGGGAATCTCCAACGAGGATAATCTTGAACTTGTTTCCAGAAGCAATAATGCAACAGCGAGTTGGACTGATTTGAATGCAACTTTGGATACTGGAGCAAATACATTAATCAAAACAGGTCAAACCGGAACGCAATACATTCTTGGTTCAGCAAGTGATAATCTCCTCCCCGTCAATCTCTCCTCATTCTATGCAATTTATATTGGTGGAACTCCCACATTGTACTGGACAACCCAATCTGAAGAGAACAATGATTACTGGAATGTTTATAGAGGAACAAACCAGAACTTTGAAACTGCTGCCCAAATAAACGCAGAACCGGTGCCAGGTAACGGAACTACAAATAATGCTTCAGATTACATTTATGTAGATACAGTTCCTGTTGTGCAAAATACAACTTACTGGTACTGGATAGAAGATGTATCAACTGATGGAGAGACAGAAGTACATGAACCAATAACACTTTCAATTCCTTATGAAGATACACCGGTTACACCAGAAAACTATGGACTTCATCAAAATTATCCTAATCCATTCAATCCCAGTACATCCATTAGTTTCACACTTGCTGAAGATAGTGAAGTAGAATTGATAATCTACAACATAAAAGGTGAAAAGGTTAGATCTATCTACAATTCATTTGTTTATGCTGAACAAGTTGAGACAGTGGTTTGGGACGGTAATGATAAAAATGGAAAGCAGGTTTCCAGCGGTGTTTATTACTACAAACTCATCACAGAAACAAAAGAGTATCAAAGGAAGATGCTGCTTGTTAAGTAGAAAACAGCCATTAGAAATTAGCTGTTAGCAATTAGCCCTTCAGTATTAACTGAGGGGCTTTTCTATTATTTACCCTTCGGAAGGTTGTAGAACTTATTACAATTGTTTTGACCTTCCGAAGGGTAAACTGCAACGTAGTGTGAATCAATAATTGTAAATCACTATTTGCCAAATCTATTCAACGTAACAGATGTTGTGCTTAAACATTGTCATTCTGACGAGTCTCTCACGTTATTCTCTTAAGAAAGGATAGATATTCAATAACTAACAAATCCACTTTCTTATTATCTCTTCTACAGAGAAAGACAAGATAACAGAAAAGAGATTTTATTTGACAGAAAAAATTCTAAAATATTATTTCGTAAATGTTAAGTGTAATTGATATTTACAAGTTATTAAATAAGAGAGGAGGTCTTATGAAAAAATTTATTTATTTCGCAATTTTTGTTCTAATTTCTTTCAGTTTATTTGCAGATTGGGATCCTACTGAAAGTCATGGTATGCATTATCCCCAAATGCCTGATCCGTTTGGTTATGATGTTGATTGTAATGATCCCCGCACTTTAGCTGATGATTTCCTTTGTACACAATCGGGACCGATTAATGAAGTTCATATCTGGATTTCTCAAAGAGGTCAGATTGAACCAACCCCACCATTAATAAATAATATTCATCTGAGTATCCACACAGATATCCCAGCATCAGAAAGTCCTACAGGTTATAGTATGCCGGGTGAACTCTTATGGTCAGGTAATTTTAATGCAGCGGAGTTCATCATTAGAGAACCAGCTTATGTAGGTCTTCAAGGCTGGTTTGATCCTTGGTTACCAGAATTAATACTTAATGATCATAATTGGTATTGGCAAGTTAATATAGAACCAATTACGGATCCTTTTATTCAAACAGAAGGTGAGATATATTGGCTTGATGTAACTATTGATAGTCCAGAAGAGATTGGCTGGAAAACATCTTTAGATCACTGGAATGATGATGCAGTTTTTTATGATGATAATAACCCACCAT
>JAYEKK010000238.1:0-2046 GCA_034660955.1 Candidatus Cloacimonadota bacterium
GAAGCGGAGAGATGTCTGGAATGCGGACTTTGTATTGCAACCTGTCCGGCTCATATGGATATTCCCGCCTATATTGCTGCTATCCGAGATGATGATATAGAAAATGCTTTTAGGATTCTTTATGAAACAAATCCTCTTCCGGAAATTTGCGGACGTATCTGTACTCATAAATGTGAAACAGCCTGTGCTTTGCATAATAATGGAGAATCACTTGCTATCAGATGGTTAAAGCGATATATTGCAGATCAGATTCCACCGGAAAAATATAAAGAAGTTTTGGGAACAGAACATCTGGCAGATCCGATTCTAAATAGGAAAGTTGCAATAATCGGAGCAGGTCCTGCCGGTATTTCTGCTGCCTATTATCTTGCAATAATGGGTTATAATGTAAAAATATTTGAAGCTTTACCTGATACAGGTGGTATGGCAAGATACGGTATTCCTGAATATCGCCTCCCTTATGAACAGATAGATATGGATTACAATTATATCAAATCACTTGGAGTGGAAATTCAATTCAATACAAAGATTGGTGATGATATTCCCTTGGAACAATTGCACTCAGAATATGATGCAGTGTTTGCAGGGACGGGACTTCATCTTGGTAGAAGCACCAGAATTCCGGGAGCTGATGATAAAAGAGTTTATTTTGCAACCGATCTTCTGCGTGAAATAACTCTTGGAAATGAAATTGATGTTGCAGAAAAAATCGTGGTTATTGGTGGTGGAAATGTTGCCATGGATATTACCAGAACTTTAGCAAGATTACAAAACCAGAAATATGGGAAAGTACAGGTTCTTGCAACTTCCTTAGAAACTGAAGATATAATGCCGGCAGATCGAGAAGAAGTTGTAGAAGCTCGTGAAGAAAAGGCGATTATTGATCCGGGCTGGGGACCCAAAGAAATTGAAATTAGTAATGGAAAGATCAAGGGTCTTCATGTTGTTAAATGTATTTCTGTGTTTGACGAAGAAGGCAGATTCAATCCTAAATTTGATGAAAATCAGAATAAATTCTTCGAAGCAGATATGATCGTTGAATCAATTGGTCAGGGCATGGATCTATCCTATCTTTCAGAAGAAATAAAATCTGGTTTGAAGTTTGATCCGCGCGGAAGGATTCAAGTAAATGAAAACTTCCAATCCGATCTAAAATGGTTATTCGTTGGTGGCGATATAATTCAAGGTCCTGATGTAATTAGTGGAATTGCAAATGGTCATGTAGCAGCTAAAGCAATAGACACATTCCTGAAAAATGATGAATATAAACAATTAGTATAGTGAGGTAGAAAAATGAAATTAAGTAAACTATTAGAAAAGAAAAGTGGTAAAATTGTTACGATTAATTCCAATAAAACAGTCTCTGATGCTATCAAATTATTGAATAAACACAATTTCGGTTCACTTCTTGTAATGAACGAAAATAGAAAACTGGAAGGCATCATAACAGAACGGGATATTTTGTTCAAATGTTCTGATGACAGGAAAGATAATCATAAAATCAAGATTGCAGATATAATGACTTCCAAAGAAAATCTGATTATCGGAACTGCCGATGACACTCTTTCCTATGCCATGAAAGTAATGATAAATAAAAGAATCAGACATTTACCTATTATCGATAAAGAGAATGTAATTGGTTTGCTCTCAATTGGTGATGTTCTTAAGGAAGTTTTAGATCAATCGGAAACCGAAGTTAAATTGCTGAGAGAATACATTACAAATCCTTATGGAATAAATATATAATTTAGGTTGAAATTGCAAACAAAATTAATAATATGAAAAATATTTGTGTCTTTTGTGGTTCGAGCCCCGGAGCTGATCCTGCCTATTTACGGATGGCTAAAAAGCTGGGTAAAGAAATTGCATCTCGCGGGTTAGGTCTGGTTTATGGCTCTTCAAATCTGGGATTAATGGGTGAAGTTGCAAAGGGTGCTCTTGCAGGTGGTGCTTCTGTTATCGGTGTAATACCAAAAGTATTTGAGGGTAGAGTACAGCATCCCGATCTAACGGAACTTATTATTACAAATACAATGCATCAGCGTA
>JAYEKK010000239.1:0-9089 GCA_034660955.1 Candidatus Cloacimonadota bacterium
TTGTTTTTTCAAATCCAGATGCGATTAGTGAGATGATAAAAGACGAGCAAATAATAAGTCAAGGGTTGTCTATTTGCGAGTTCCCGTGGACGTAGTTTTAAACGATGTTTTGCTTCGTAACGGTTGCAAGTCTTTTTTAGTGGCACGACGGCATTAACCAACATGGAGCGAAGCGGAATGTTGGTTAATGTTTGGCAGCTGTCACGCACTTTTTGCTTTTCTTCTTGCTTGGCTGTGGAGCTGTGTGTTAGCAGCATCTTTGCAATTCTTTCGAGGAAACACTCTAAGGTCTTATAAATTTATTCTACAAAGATCGTTTCCACTATCATCTTCTGCTCTAAAGGAATAATGATTTTCTCATCCCCCATTGCTGTAATAGAACCACTTCCGCTTGCATCTGAGTTTATCTTCACAAATATCCCGTTTTCATAATCGAAATATATTGTCGCATTTCCTTTCAATTCAACTTTAGTAACAAAATCCATTCCCTGTGCTGTTGATATGCTTTGTAGATTAGCAGAGGTTGCACAAGTAATTTTTGCACAATTTCGATCTTCTATTTGTTCAACCCCTTTCAATGTGTATTTATCGATCATAACCATTTCAAAATCAGTTGTTGCAGCCTTTATCTTGATTGTATCAATCACAGTCCAACTGTCATCAATGGTAACAGGCTTTCCCGCTAAATCAGGAAAAACAGCTTGAAAATCAATAGCAATACTATGTTTTGTAGGTCCTATAGAATAGGTAATACTGTCTATGTCTGTGGATTCGAATTCTTTTCCGAATGAATTTGCCTGCATTGTAAAAGATTTCCCGATGATCTCATTCATGTCTACTTTCATATCTCCACCAGGTTGAGAAATGTTCATAGAACCGGAATTAATTGTGAATTTAAGCATTGATTTGTCAGCATCTTGTTTCGTAGGAACAACGGAATACACAATTTCCTTTTCAACTTCTGTGGTTACTTCATTTCCCCTAACTTCCATTGTCTGTATTAATGTGCTGTTTGTTCTATATTGTAAAGTTTGACCGGAAGTAAAGTTGTATCTTAAATCCAGTTTCTCCGATACCAGTTGTATTACTTTTTGCTGTGAAGCACATCCTCCTAAAAAGATAAACGATAGAATCAATAATACACTGAACGATCTGACTCCTGTTTTAAACATAATATTTCCTCCTATTTTTTTGTTGCTGCTAACAAAATATGTTAGAGACCCTTCAACATTTGTCAATAATTAAAATCCAAACCAAGGTCCGATCGAGATGGTATATCCCTGATAAGGTGTTTCAGGTGAGTTGGCAACTACGAAGTTGTCTTCACAAGATACTGCATCCCAGCCGCCTGTATAAGAATGGGAAAGCATATAACCACCTTCTGCACGGATACTTAACCAATCAAGAACTTTGTACATTAGTGTGGCTTTAGGTTGGAACATAATGTAATTCTTCTCGAGTTCAATAGCATTATTTGCAGAAGAATCCATATCGTCATTTAATGTACTCCAATCATAATCACCGTCGGTTTGTGAAATTTGAAGATTATGACCACCCCAACCGAGCATGAATCCCAGAGATGTTACCATCTTTTTTGTAATTGCAAAACGTTTATCCAGAGTAACACCGCCATAACCATTAGTATACAACATTCTTCTGGTAACATCAATTATTTCGTCACCATCTATATCATGTCCTTTTTTCTTATCGATGGTGTATCCTGCGCCCATTCCACCAATGAACCAGCCTTTTCCTACGTTACCATGACCACCACCGCCATGCATGAGGATACCTTTCTCATCTAAACCGGTGAAATCATATGCTTCTAAGATATGATTAATATCTGCAAACTCATTATCATCAACAAACCATACTGGTATCCAGCCACCTCCACCAAAACCGACTGATAATTTCTTTTTCTTCTTAATCTTCATACCGTCTTTGGTGATAGTCATTTCTTTTGGTTTAAGAGTAGCGAGTGTGAGATCTGCCATTAGAATCTCTTCATCTCGGAAAATCTTAACTTGAACTTCATCTCCAATGTTCTTACTTTTAATAAGCTTTACGAGATTGCTTTCGAATTTAGCTTTTTTACCATCGAATTCCATAATGATATCACCTTTGGTAATTCCGGCTCTTTGTGCCGGACCATCTTGACTTACACCAGTAACATAAACACCGTAGCAGTACGGATAGTGCATTTTGTATGCATCTTCAAAATCCATATTAGATAAGAAAATACCCATTTTTGGTGTTTCTTCTGATGTTCTGCCAACAAGAATATTGATATTAACTTCTTCCATTGCCTCTTCTACTTCTTTCATGGCAGCTTCAATTTCCAATTGAACTTCTTCACTTACTTCCTCAGCCGATTGCTCTTGTGCAAATAAAGCAACCGAACTGATAAGCATAATTACCATTCCAACTAATAAGATCTTTTTCATAACTACCTCCATTTTTTTAATTTGTTTGGTTTTTTGATCTTTCTATAATTTCAATTTTCTTTTCTTTCCATCGGTTTGAATATGGCGCATTTAGCGTTTTGAAATATTTCATTCTCAATTTCCTACAATATTTGTTTATTGTTTTCATCATCGATTTCAGCAATGTCTGCCAAATTCACTTTATTATTTTTGTATGCTGCATTATTATTTTTTGCATTCTTCTTAACAATTCTTTTGTAAAGATAACCTAATGTAAATCCATATGCTAAAAAACCAAATAGAGAATATACCAGCCAAAATATTTGATCTTTATCATTTATGGAACCGTAAATTAATGGGTGAGATATATTCCAAAGCGAAATAACTAACCAAAAAAGAAATCCATATCTTAAACCTGTAAAAACGCTAATAATTCTTTTTTTTATTGGCAATGCTTCATAAAGTAATGTGAATAAAATTCCAAAAAATACACCAATTAATATTTTAGTCCAAATAAAATACCAGGCATTAAGTTGTTCCGGATCGAATTTACCATCCGGTGCAAATTGTGGTCCATATATTATTCTTGAAAAAATTGCACCCGCAATAAAAAGGGTGATGCCCATAACAAGTCCAGAGATCAATCCATTTTTTAAAGTTCTACTGATTTTCATAACTACCTCCGATTTTCTTTTTATAAATGCAAATGGTGTGCCAAACAGTTCAGAGAAAGGCTATCTATATAGATATTTAATAGTTAACGGATATTATGAGAAAATTAATTCTCTCCTTAATTGATATATTTGATAAGAGCAGGAAATAAAATTTATCAAATTGATAAAAAAATAATATCTGTACTCAATTAAAGGGATATTTTCTAAGTTGGTGGTTAATGAAACAAAAAGGCATTAACCTTTGATCACGATCTTTCTCCCGCATTTATTACAAACAAAAGATGATTTATTAAAAGCAGGGGATAGCTGTTTAGGACTTCCGCACAAACAACTAAAAGTTTCCCATCCCTTACCGGTTCTGTGATAAATAAATGAATCATTCTTGGTTGGAACAGAGTTAGTAATTATATCTTGCTTTTTGGTTTCTGTGTTCAATACTTCTAGAGCAGCTAATTCAGCAATTGGAACATGATTTTCTCTACCGCAACGAGGACAATTGATCTTATCTTTTTTGAAATTTGGTGGAAGTTTCATCTTCATACCGCAAGCGCAGGTTAAGAACATATATTTATTCACTGCTCTCATTAAATCACCAAGATCGTGAGTGCTTTTTTTAGCGGATTTATCCTGAGTGGAATCAGTAGAAGCAACAGTTCGTAAATTTATTTTCCTTTTTTCGCGTATTCCGGACGATGGTATAATATTTTGTTTTCCCTTAATAGAAGTAAAAGCATTCTGATAATCTATAAAATTTGCTCCATGAGAGATATTGCGGAGAATTTGGATTCTTTCACTCATTGGTGGATGAGTACTTGTTAAATTTGAAAGTTTCATACCTTTTTGTTTTAGCGGATTTGCGATATATAATGCTGATGTAGCTTTATTAGCTGTTTTCATTTCAAAGTGATTATTTGAAATTTTCTCTAAAGCGGAAGCCAGACCCTCTGGATAGCGAGTAAGTCTTACAGCAGATGCATCGGCAAGATATTCGCGCTTTCTGGAAATTGCAAGATACAATAATCGAGCCATTAAAGGAGCCAATATTGCCATAATTACTGCTACGACTATCAGAATCAATTGGAGCTGTCCGCCGCCTTTAGAACTTCTACTTCTAAATCTGCTTCCACCTCTACTAAACCACATACTTCGGAGGAAAACGTGAGAAAGGAAAACTATGCTTCCCAGTAGAACACCTGAAAAGGTCATGAATAGAACATCACGATTTAAGATATGTGACATTTCGTGGGCAATAACTCCCTGAAGTTCATCTCGGTTTAAGTGTTCCAGAAGTCCAGCCGTAACAGCAATTGCACAATTCTCGGGATTTTTCCCAACAGCAAAAGCATTTGGAGCTTCTTCCGGGATTATATAAATATCCGGCATAACATGAAGATTCGCAGCAAGCTTCATTTCTTCTACAACATTAAAAAGCTGAGGATGAATATTATAAGAAACTTTTTTGGCTCTACTCATCCTTAAAATAATAGAGTCGCCCCTGTAATAGCTTATCATGGACATTAGAATCCAAATTCCAAAGGCTATGAAAATCCCTATGAATCCGCCATCCTCACCTGCGTAAGCTCCTCCAATGAAAAACCCTAAAACCAACAGGCAAATTCCCATTATAAAAAACAGAAATAAAGATTTACGTTTGTTTGCTCGAATTAATTCCCACATATTAGTTGAATCCTTTAAGTGTCTTTGCGAGTAATCTTCTTGCAGTTTCTTTCGAAGCAATCTCTGTTGAGTGAAACAGGAAGATGAAGGAAAGAAGAGATTGCCGCATCACTTCGATTCTTGCAATGACTTACGAAAAATCTACTTTTGGAATAGCTCTTTCTGCCTCGTTTTCAAGTTCAAAAAATTCATTTTCTTTAAAATTGTACATTCCAGCTATGATATTAGATGGGAATATTTGAATCTTGTTATTGAAGAACAATACTTGATCGTTGTAGCTCTGACGGGCAAAGGCAATTTTATTCTCTGTGGAAGTAAGCTCTTCCTGAACTGCCAGGAAATTGGTATTTGCTTTAAGATCAGGATAATTTTCCACAACCAAAAAGAATTTACTCATTGCACCGCTTAGTTTACCTTCAGCTTTGGCTTTATCGCCAATAGATCCTGCACCCATTGCTCTACTTCGAGCCTCTGTAATTCCTTTGAGCGTATCTTGTTCGTGCTTCATGTAGCCTTTAGCAGTTTCTACGAGATTCGGAATAAGATCATGCCTTCTTTTGAGCTGAACATCTATTTGAGACCAGGCATTCTTAACCTGATTTCGCAATCGTACCAAACCATTATACATCCCAATTAAACTAAAGACGATGATCAATAGAATTGCAATTGCTATTATAAAACCAACCATTTTTCCTCCTTTTATTTTTTGAATCTTCTTTATTTCAAAAGCAAACATTTCTTCACAACTTCAGTTTTGCCATTCACATTTAATTTATATAAATAAATTCCTGAGCTTACAGATTTGCCTGATTCGTCTTTACCATTCCAAACAATAGAATGCTCTCCAGCTGTTATTTGGTCAAGTAGATTAATTTAAACTTCGGTTGTGCCTAACGGTTGGCAGCTACGGATTCGGAAGAATCCGCCCAAGACAAACCGACCCAACCCTGAATCCGGCAGTTGAAAGTGTTAATAAAGATCGAAACAAAAAAACTGATTAAAGATTAAAAAAAAAATCAGTTAAGAAAGTTATCTTTTGTCACTGGTTTTCTCTTTTCAACTCCAATCCTGAAAAAGCAATCTCCAAATAGAATTTTACAGAGCTTGTTCAACAGAGTTTTCCAGCATGAAAATGCTTGGAAACTCTTAATTTGTTATACCTTTTTTCTTCATTTTTTAGATTACAGATTACGTCATTAAAAGTATGTGTTTACTGCAAATTCAAACTGATCAATAAATATTTTCTTAAAATTTGAAATATTATTCTGCTCGTAAAAGAGTAGCATAGATTTTTTATAATCTACCGAATCAACTGTCCTGAAAGATAAAGGACAATGATTCTTACTCATCAATATTGCGTTACTTACTATTCTTGCAGTTCTTTTATTTCCATCCATAAATGGTTGAATATAGGATATTAGAACTAAAGCTAACAAAGTTTTTTCAAATACACTTCCTTTATCATTAATTAATTCACAAGTTAAATTTAATGCTTCTGCTATTTGAAACTCATTATCTAACGGACGATAATTTGTTCCTGAGATACCAACTCGTCTTTTTCTCAGATTCCTTTCTACATTGAGTTCTTTTATAAGTATGCTATGAATGTTTTCAATTTTTGATACAGACAAAGAATATAAATAATCGTGATTATCAATAATAAAATCAATCGCATCTTTATGATTAAGCAGCATGATCGCTTCTTCCTTTGTCTTACCTGATGCAGTTTCTTTTTCTTTTAGTAATCTTTCTGTCTCTAATAAAGAATATGTGTTTCCTTCAATTTGTGATGATTTCCAGCTTAAATCAATTGCTAATCTCTCAAGTTCTTTTCTATATTCATTATCTGTTAGTTGGGATATATTTTCAGTATATTTTTTGTGAATATCGTTAAGTTTTGCCAATTCATTTATTGTGAATACATTATGATTTTTCAGAACATTTGTAATGATTTGGAAATTAAATTTATCTCTTATTTCTCTTTCATCAATTTCTTTTTCATAATATCGTTGTATATCAATTGGTTGGATTAGCTCATACATAGGCGAAATAAGATACTTTGTCCCCTTTCCTCTGCCTTTAATCTCTAAGAAATTTTTTGAAACTAAATTTACTAGATTTCTTTTCAATGTAGCATAGCTAATTGGTAGTGAAATTCCATCAAAAATCTCTTTCGAAGATAGTTCTCCTTTTGTTTTTACAAAATCAATAATACTTTGTTCTCTACTTTGTAACATTTGATAACTCCTTTTAAAGCTCATGAGGTTGATCTTTTTAAGCTCAGATACCTAGAATATTGAGCCATAACTATTCTTCAAATGAGCCACAAAATCATCAAAATTATTGTTGCATGTTTCGTCAATATATTATATTCAATATACTTACGCTTAAAATCCTAAAATTAAAATACAACCAATTTAATACATGAAAAGGGTATAATGTTCACGCACGCTGCGGGATCGGAACGATCACACCCTGAAGCAAATAGTACAAGGTTTGAATCGTTAGATTCAGACCGAAAAGAATAATAAACTACCCACTGACACGGCTGTTAGCTGCATTTTTAAATATAACATTATTGTTTCTAAAATTCATATCCAATTGAGCAACCTATCTTCATTTGAGAAATAGAAAAAACATTTTCATTATATCCTGAATACCAACTATCATAGCTTTCGTCGTACTTTAGAAAATTATAAACTCCATAAAAATCAATTGAAACACTTGTATTTACTTTAATCCCTAAACCTGTTGTAAAGCCAATTTCTGTTTTGGGTTTTTCATCGTGTATAACTTCATCACCCATAAAGTCTTTGATTTCATATATTGGAACACTTTGTAAATAAAATCCACCTCGAAAAATAGTATTCATACCTGTTTCAAAACCTGATCTAATTGAATATCCATTATTCAAATCAACATACAGTTTATAATTATTTGCATTGGACTCTATTTCATAATAGGATAAGTTTCTTGTTACATATTCGACATAAAATTTTAAACTGGATTTAGGATTAATTTCTAAAGCCAAACCAAATTCAGGAGGAACAATTAGGTCAACTTCATCATCATCAATAGTATCTATCCACTTAAGTGTAAAACCTGTTCTAAACCTTGCACCTAAGGTTATTTTATCAGTAAATATATAAGAACCACTTAAGGTAAAAAATGTACCCTTCATAGTTCCTTCAGTTTTAATTTCATTATTATCAATATCATTATATTCTGTTGAATAATTACATAAAAATGGGAGACTTGCAGAAAAACCAATAAGTAATTTATCTTGATAGCTAATCCCACCACCCAAAACAATATTACCAAATCCACCACGATAAATTATATCAATTTCAAAATTACTGTTTTTATCCTCAATGTGTTGATTACTACTTAAATCATAATATGTACGATATCCTGCTCCAATACTAAATTTCAATACTTTATTATTAGGGATATTAAATGGCATCCCAAAAGAAATTCCATTGAATCTTAGATTTATTGGATATTCATATTCTAAGAGATCACCACTTAAATCAGATGTATCCTTTCCATAATTAGCTCTACAATTAACTCGAATAGTTTTTTGAGATAAAATACTTAACATTGCAGGATTATTGAATATAAAATTTGCTCCAGAAGAGGACAAAATTGAACTCTTTCCTAATGCTTCAGCTTTTGCATCAATAATCTCAGGATTATACCTTTTCAAATTTGTGAAAGGCCCATAAATGGAAAAAACTTCACCCAATAAAACCATAGAAATACATAAAAAAAACAAAATTAATACTACAATTTTTCTCATCTCAATTACTCCTACATATTGCAGCTAATGTTTCTGCACGCTGCGTTCTTCCTGCTTTTCTCTCAATCTGAATGCAGGTGCTTGTGTTAGGCGATTCAATCATTTTCCAGCGAAATGGAAACCTAAAACTAATTACAAAATTTATATACGTTTTACCAACTTTTCGTGATCTTCAATCGGAAAATCATTTAATCGGCGACAATGACTGAAAACCCAAAAAACACTGAACAAACTTGCGTGCCTTTTCTTTTTTTTTATTTTGCAATTTTGATAAACTCGAAAATTTACTTCATACAGAATAATTTTTCTGTATCCGTTAAAATCGGAATCATTAATTTTATCAAATTATTACCTTTAGAATCATAAATCCAAAATCGTTTCTGTTAGAAAACTGAAGAAGTCAGAATAATTTTTAAATCCGTCCACTTTTTAGATTTTGGAAAACTTGAATTTTCACAATTTATATTTTTATGTGATATAAATATCTACTATTTCTATTTGATTCCACATATTTCA
>JAYEKK010000240.1:0-2043 GCA_034660955.1 Candidatus Cloacimonadota bacterium
CAGAAATTGCTCGAGCCAGCAAAATGACTGATTGGGTTTGTAATCAAGAAAGAATGGATCGAACAAAAGACGCACTTTACATTCATCCAATGCCTATTGATCGAGGCAAAGAAGTTACCGATGAAGTGGCAAGTGGTCCAAATTCCATCATTACAGATATTGCAGAGAACAGATTACATACACAAAAAGCAATTATGGCAATGACTATTGCCGGTATGAAAGTAGATATTTAATTTGGAGAAGAATAATGAATACTGAAAAGAAAAAATTAGTAGTAATTGCACTTGGCGGTAATGCGATAAAACAGGCTCACGAGAAAGGAACCGCCGAAGAGCAATTTAAAAATGTGGAAACAACCTGCGATCAACTTGTAAAAATGAATGCACTGGGATATAAATTAATCATCACTCATGGCAACGGTCCCCAAGCAGGAGATCTGTTAATTCAACAGGAAGAAGGCAAAAAACTCGTTCCACCAATGCCAATGGATATTGTAGGAGCGATGACTCAAGGTCAGATAGGTTATATGTTCCAGAATACACTGCAAAATTACTTCATGCAGAAAGGGAAAAATATTCCTATTACAACTGTAGTAACACAGGTGCTGGTGAAAGAAGATGATCCCGATTTTGATGATCCGAGTAAACCGGTTGGTCCTTTTTATACAGAAGAAGAAGCAATGAAACTTAAAGAAGAAAAAGGCTATATTGTAAAACTGGTAAAACCAAATGTGGAAAAACCATGGAGAAGAGTCGTTCCATCTCCAGAACCTATCGAGATCGTGGAATCTAATTGTGTACAGGCTTTAGTTGATGCACATGCAATTGTTATTGCATCCGGTGGTGGTGGTATTCCGGTTATGAAAAAATCCGATGGAACTTTAGCCGGATTGGAAGCTGTAATCGATAAAGATAAAGCAGGTAATGTTCTTGCTCAAGAAGTAAATGCCGATATATATCTGATTCTTACAGATGTAGAAAATGCTAAGATCAATTTCGGTAAACCAGATGAGAAACCTCTTGGCAAAATTACAATTGCTGAAGCTGAGAAGTATCTGGCTGATGGACATTTTCTGGCAGGAAGTATGGGACCCAAAGTTACAGCAGCCATCAGATTTGTAAAAGCCGGTGGTGAAAAATCTATAATCACTTCCCTGTCAAATGCGGTTGACGCTTTAGAAGGTAAATCAGGGACAATTATTGTAAAATGAAAAGAGAGGCAAAGAAGCAAAGAGGCAAAGAATTAAAGATTGGAGTGATTAAAAAAATGGGAATAAAAACATTTAGAGATTTGCTTATCTGGCAAAAAGGAATGGAACTGGTTAAAGCGATATATAAGTTAACCAGATCTTTCCCTAAGTCAGAAGACTATAACCTTTCTTCACAAATGAAACGTGCATCAATCTCGATTCCCAGCAATATAGCTGAAGGATTTGGTAGAAGTACTAAAAAAGATTTCCAACGCTTCCTTTATATTGCTCTTGGTTCAATTTTTGAACTTCAGACTCAGATTATAATTTCATATGAGCAAAATTATATTAATCAACAGCAATATGATTCATTAAATGAATTAACTAGGGAAGTGGAAAGAATGTTGTGTTCTTTTATGAATTCTAACCGAAATATAATTGACCAAAAAAAATGAATCTTTGTTTCTATGGTTCTCAGTATCTTTGAGTCTAAAATAAAAGGAGAAAAAAATGGCTAAAAATAAAGAACAGGTATTGAAGAATACAATACAGAGATGTAAGGAAAAAAACATCCTTCTTCCTACATACGAACAGATGAGAAATCCGGAATTGATACCGGAAAAGGTAAAAAAAGAACTTGAAAATGTAGGAATGTGGGATCTGAATTCCTTAAATTTATTTCGTTTAACCTGGAAGAATGAACCAAGATTAGATGGTGGTGGATTTGGAAAAGTAAACTTTATGGAATTACCAAAAGAATTAACTGGAGTTGATGCTAGAATTATGGTTCTAGTTGGAAAATATTTCCCAACCGGAGCTCATAAAGTGGGTGCTACATTTGGTCCATTAGTAGA
>JAYEKK010000241.1:0-9040 GCA_034660955.1 Candidatus Cloacimonadota bacterium
AAAATAAAAAATTATGCTCATGTTTATGAAATATATGATGAATTGGTAAAAAAAGATAATTGGAAATTGGAAAATCCAGGAGTTTAATCAATGCATAAATATATCGAACCTTTAGTAAAATTATTTAAGGAAAATGTAAACCAGTCTAATGCTGAACCAATGGCAAAATATATGAAGAACCTTTTCCCATATTTAGGGATTAAAACACCAAAGCGAAAAGAACTTTTCAAAGATTTCATAAAAAAATATGGTTTACCAGAAATATCGGAATTGAAACAGATCATTTTAGATCTGTGGGATCTTCCCGAAAGGGAATTTCAATACATTGCAATTGGCTTATTAAAGAAATTCACAAAAAAATGGGATGAAGATGATTATGAATGGAACTCAACTTTACTTAAATCTATTTTAGAAGAATGGGGGAAATTATAATCTGAATAAAGAGAAACCTTGCGAATGGTTTTCGGACTTCTCGTTTTTCTTGACCTTCGCAATGGTTAGTAATTAACAACGAACAAAAACGAACAAAAGAGTTCTGCATAATTAGGTAAAATTTCAGAAACCATAGTAATGCAAGAAGAATATTAGCATCGTTTTCAGCAAGCTGAAAGCCAATGCATTATTAAAATGGTTGAAATTTTTATTAGTTGGTTTGCTTTTCCCCACAACTGAAGTTGTGGGTTAATTCGATAGCTGACTTATCATTAACCCACAGTTTCAACTGTGGGATGAGATGAAGACAAACTCACACGAAACCACTTCAGTGGTTTCAAAATGAATTATGCAGAACACCTAAAAACGAACAAAAGAAAGGAGATGTACATGAAAAAAATAATACTATTATTAATAATTCTCATCACCATTTCCTGCACAGTAAATAAGCAGGTAAAACCGGCAATACCTGTTTGGTGGAAGGTTCAGGAAGAAGGATATGTTATCAGTTGTGCAGAAGCAGAAAATCCTGAAGAACATATGGCAAAACTTGCTGCAAATAATATTGCCTTCCAAACTTATCCAATTAAAGTAAATAAATATCTTAATAACTATGTAGCAGAAAATTGCATCACTCCCGGAGATGACATGATCCAGGCAGAACTTGATAAAGTATTTAAACATTTTACGAATTATCTGATGAATATTGCAGATGTTCAAATTGAAATGGGTGAGCAATCTACAATTCAAACCAAAGGTGGAATGATTAAATGTTTTGTGCAATTGAAGATAGAACAGAAATACTTACATGGAGAATTTGTAGAATTCTTAGAAACCAGTGATCTGTATATGAATCTCAAATTAAGAGCCGTATTAAAGAAATGTTTTAAGGATGAAATCAAGAAATAAAATCTATTTCAACCCGTATCTTTCCTTCATAGATTTAGTTCGAAAAACAAGAACAGTCGCTGCTGTCAGGATTGCCACAGTTCCCAGTATAATTGCCAGTCGCAGCCAGTCTTCATCTTGTTCTATTCTAATACGAGCATAATAAATTATCATTCGAATCCATTCCAAGCTGTAAATAATGAGGATTGATTGCATTATTCTCGCAGCCATTTTGCTTTTCCAAAAGAGGAGGAACGGAATAAGCAGGCTTATATATTGCAAAATAAACATATTTGCTCTACCCAGATGCGCTGCCATGATCAATGAACACAAAATTATTGGTAAGATCTTCATGAAATTTTTCATTGTGTTTACTCCTTCTAATTTATTAATCTATTTAAAAATAATACAGAATTAATATTGTCAATAAGGATATGGATTTCTTCGCTTTTTAAATTAGGAGGTTCATATTAATAAATAATTCAATTTCATTTAAATAATCAAAAAGTTTATTGCCTTAATTATAATTATTTATGAAGTTGGAATCAGTTGAACGGTAAGGGAGGATAAGCCTATGCGCAAAAGTTTAATTGTTTTACTTTTATTATTAATTCTTACTCTATCGGCTGTAGATATGCCGGATTTTAAATATATTGTAAATAAACAACACGAAGCAGCCAGAATGAAAGCGGAAAGTTATTCCAGATGGATGGACAACATAAGTGAAAATATGCGTAATATGGATTGCTATGATGTCCATTATTATTCAATTGATATCGAGATTGATTTTGAGTTGCATTATGTGGAAGGAATTGTTCTTTCTCATCTGGAAATTCTTGAAGATAATATATCACTTATCAGCTTCAATTTTACAACTGATCTGGACGTGGATGAAATCTTGATGAACAGTTCTTCACTTGTGTTTACTCATGCCGATGATATTATAGAAATAGAACTTGGAACCTCATTTAATACAGGTGACATAATTGAATTGGAAGTACATTATTCCGGTTATCCGCAGAACAGGCTTAATGACGGTATGAAATTCCAGGAACATGCTGGTGTTCCAATTGTGTTTACAATGGTCTCTCCTAAAGGTGCCCGAAAATGGTGGCCCTGCAAAGATACTCCAGCCGATAAACCCGATTCGCTGGATATAAGCATTACCTATCCTTCTCAATATATTTCAACTTCCAATGGAACACTAACGGAAGTGATAAATAATGGGAATGGAACTAACACTGCAATATGGCACGAGTTGTATCCGATCTGTACTTATCTCACCTCTTTTGCCGTTACAAATTATCAAACGTATTCTTTTAATTGGGAATACAACGGAACCAATATGATGGTAGATAATTTTATCTATCCAGAGCAGTACGACATTAGTATTGAACTCTATTCACTTTGCGGAGATATGCTTACATTCTATTCCGATACTTACGGAGAATATCCTTTTATTACAGAAAAATATGGTCATGCGACCTGTACAAACCTGGGTGCATTGGCTATGGAACATCAAACAGTAACTTCATTCGATTCGGGTTATATCAGTGATCCGGCAGCAGAATATACTGTTGCACATGAATTATCTCATCATTGGGCGGGAGATGCTCTTAGTATTGGCGGTTGGGATCATGTATGGCTTAAGGAAGGTTTTGCTTCCTATAGTGAAGCACTTTGGGCAGAACATCTTTTTGGTTTGGAAGGTTTACACGCATATATGGAAGCTGAAGATACCGGGTCTCAACTAGATGAATGTTTGTATCGCGATCCGGAAGGCAGCGGGAATCATATTTTTAACATTGTTATTTATAACAAGGGTTCGTGGGTTATTCATATGCTGCGTGGTTTATTGGGAGATGATTATTTTTTTCTGATGCTGCAAAATTTCTTTCAAGATCCCGATTTAATTTATGGGAATATTATTACACAAGATCTGGAAAATGCAGCAGAGTATTTTTCTAATGGCCTTGATTGGTTCTTTGATCAGTGGTATTATAATTATGGCAGACCGCAATATAAATATGTAGTATATACTTCTGAAGTTGAAGACTCTATTAGAGTTACATTGCATTCAGAGGGAAGTGCAGGAGATCCCTTCTCGATGTACGTTCCATATAAGATCAATGATAACTACAGTGGAAGATATTGGGCAGAAGATGGTTTTAATTATTATGTTGATATGCCTTTTGAAGATCTGGATTCGTTTGTATTTGATCCGGATAACTGGGTTCTAGATTATGGATATTTGGAACAAACTCCTGTTTTGGAGGAAATAGAATTACAAAGAAATGGTGCAGTGGTTCTAGTTTGGAACGAATTCTTTGATCCGGCAATCGAGGGAATGAATGTTTATAGAAAGCAGGCAGGCGAAGATTATATTATTCTGAATTCCGAACCTGTATGTGGAACTGCTTATTATGATGATGATGTTATCTTGGAGGAAGAATATTATTATAGGATCGCTGCAGTATTCCAAGCTGAGGGAAATTATATCAGTAGTTTTTCAAATGAAATATCAACAATTCCTGTTAATTTTGCTTTGAATGAAGGTATCCTAGTAGTAGATGGAACACTTGATGGTCTTTCCGCTTCACCATTCCCAACAGATGAAGAGGTGGATGAGTATTATGCTAATTTGCTTTCAGGATATCCATATACAAACTGGGATATAGTTGAACAAGGGTTACCACCATTAACAGAAATTGCAAAATATTCCAGCGTCATTTGGCATACTGATGATATCTCAAATTACCCATTTGTGAATAGTGTTTATAATATGAAGTGTTATCTATTAGCTGGAGGTAATCTTTTTGCATCTTGTTGGAAACAATTATGTATGGTATCAGAAAATTTTCAAAATTATTTTCTCTATCTTGATGAATCCGTTACTCATAATCAGGCAGATTTTGCCGGAGCATTTGGAATAAATGGATTTACTGATATTGCAGTTGATATAGATAAAATACCGCTTTCGAATTGGGGCGGTAATTTGCAGTATGTTAATAAATTTTTACCGATAGAAGATGCTGAAGCAATTTTTGTTTACGATTCTTTTTCGAATGATCCGACCTGGGAAAATGCAGTTTGCGGTCAGCGTTTTAGCGGTGATTATAAAACATATATTTTAGGTTTTCCGCTCTATTTTATGATACAGGAACAGGCAGAAAATATAGTTCAGAGTATTTTAGAAGATTTTGGAGAAGAGAGCAGTATAGGGAATTATGAGTTAGAAGTTATAAATTGTAAATTAACCAATTATCCCAATCCATTCAATCCCATTACTACTATCTCATTTGATTTAACCACAGAGTTCACGGAGAGCACTGAGTTGATAATTTATAATCTAAAAGGGCAGAAAGTTAGAAATATTCCCGTCATCCTGAGTGATGCGCAGCATTGTATCGAAGGATTAGGGGAAACAAAATATTCAGTCACCTGGAATGGAACGAATGACAACAACCATCCGGTCTCCAGCGGGATATATTTCTATAAATTAAAATCGGGTGATATAGAGATCAGCAAGAAGATGTTGTTGTTAAAATAGCAATATAATCTTGTCCCCCTTTGTAAGGGGGAATAAAAGGGGATTTTATTGGATCAGTAAACAACCGCATAGTACAACTACTCCCCTTTTTTCTTTACAGAAATCCTCACTTTCCGATTTTTACAATAATTGTATTAAAGTGAGTTAGAAAGAATTTTACATAATAGAGTGTTTTTTGTCATCCTGACGAATCTTTCACGTTGATCTTTTGGAAGGATCTCCACTTATAATGAGATTCTTCGTGAGAATCATCTTTGAAGATTTCCTCAGAAAGACAGAAGTTTCTCATAATAACGAAATTTTATAAGTTAGACGTAATGGAGTTAGAAAAAAAATGAACAGTTATGAAATTAGAAAACAGTATATAGAGTTTTTCAAAAATAAAGGACATAAAATTGTCTCTTCTGCACCGGTTATTCCAATAGATGATCCTACACTTCTTTTTATAAATGCAGGTATGAACCAATTCAAGGATATATTCTTAGGGAAAAGAAAACCGGAATATACAAGAGTTGTGAACAGCCAGAAATGTATTCGCGCCGGCGGAAAACATAATGACCTGGATGAAGTTGGAAGAGACGGATATCATCACACTTTTTTTGAGATGCTGGGTAACTGGTCGTTTGGAGATTATTATAAGAAGGAAGCAATTAAGTGGGCTTGGGAACTGCTTACCGATGTGTGGAAGCTTCCTAAAAATAAACTCTATGCAACTGTTCATACTTCTGACGAAGAAGCTTTTAAGCTTTGGGAAAATCAAACAGATATTGAAAAATCTCATATTGAATATCATGGAGATAAAGATAATTTTTGGGAAATGGGGAATACCGGTCCCTGCGGTCCCTGCTCAGAAATCCATATTGATCGAGGTGAGGAATTTTGTAATTTAAAAGATGACCTTGATCATAAATGCAAAGTTAATGGAGATTGTCATCGTTATATCGAACTTTGGAATCTTGTGTTTATCCAGTTTTCGCGAGATGAAAAAGGTACATTGAATCCGCTTGAAAATAAATATGTTGATACCGGTGCCGGCTTTGAAAGAATAGTTCAAGTTTTACAGAAAAAAGATTCCAATTATCACACCGATCTTTTTATGCCGATTATAAAACAGATAGAAGAAATTTCTGGAGTAAAATATCATTCTGACGAACGAGGAACTTCCCATCGTGTTATTGCTGACCATATCCGGGCTTTAGTTTTTGCACTTGCAGATGGAGGGATGCCTTCTAATGAAGGAAGAGGATATGTATTGCGTCGGATCTTACGAAGAGCAGCCAGACACGGTCATCTTTTGGGAATGAAAGAAGCATTTCTCTATAAACTTGTTGATATTGTTTTAGATCTTATGGGTGGTCATTTTACTGAACTTAAAAGTAAACAAGCTCATGTAAAATTGATAATCAAAGCAGAAGAAGAAAGGTTTAATGAGACGCTGGATAAAGGATTGAAGAAGTTTGGAGAGGTTATTGGTAATCAATATGATATTATATCTAATTCTCTAAAAAATTTGAATTTTAATTATCTTGATAATCTACAAAAGCAAATGACTAATTTTTGTAAAAACATTAATATAGAAAGATTTCTCGATGAAGAAAGAAAATTACGAAAAGATATAGGATTAAATAAAATTATTGAAGAACAAAAAAAAATATCTGAAATGATAAGTAATTGCGATTTGATTTCAGAAATTAACAAAATGCATGAAATATTAAATAATAATGATATAGTTCTAGAAATAGAAAAGATGAGTGATGTTATAATTAATGATAATATCATTTCTGAAATAAATAAAATAAAAGGTGTTCTAGATAATTTTGATACTAAAAAAATTAGGAGTCTATTGAATTTAGACGGCAGATACGCATTTCAACTTTACGATACATACGGCTTCCCTATTGACTTAACAAGAATAATGGCTGAAGAAAAAGGATTAACTGTTGATGAAGAAGGATTCAAAGTCGAAATGGCAAAACAGAAGAAGCGTGCACGTGATGCTGCAAAATTTGATTTGAAAACTGATGAAATAGATTGGACAAAAATAGCTAATGATGCTCCTACACAATTCGAAGGATACACAAAAAAATCATCAGCTTGTAAAATTCTAAAATACAATTTAGAAAATGATAAAGTAAAAATTGTTTTAGATAAAACTCCATTTTATGCAGAATCAGGCGGACAAATTGCCGATAGTGGAAAAATTTTCAATGATGATTGTGAGATATTAATTAGTGATGTTCAAAAAGATGCAGACCAATTTATACACTTAGGTAAATTACAGAAAGGAGAGATCAGTAACAAAGAATTTACTGCAGAGATCGATATTGAAAGACGAATGGATATTGCCAGAAATCATACAGTTACACACATTTTACATAAAGCATTGAAGAGCGTTTTGGGAGAGCATATTCAGCAGAAGGGATCCTACTTACATCCCGATCATCTGCGTTTTGATTTCACTAATTTCAAACAAGTGGATAAACATGAGCTTGATATCATTGAACGAGCTGTGAATGAAAAAATCCGTGAATGTTTACCCATTAAGACAGAGATAATGAGTATTGAAGATGCAAAAAACAAAGGTGCTATTGCACTGTTTGGTGAGAAGTATGGTGAAACGGTAAGAGTTGTAAGCATCGGAGAATATTCCAAAGAACTTTGTGGCGGAACCCACTTAAAATATACGGGAGAAATCGGATTATTTAAGATCACATCAGAATCATCTATTGCTGCCGGTATTCGCAGGATCGAAGGAATTACGGGTGTGCAGGCAGAGAAATATGTAAAAATATTAGAAGATGAAATTGATGAGATCGGTCGTCAATTGCATACCCCTTCTTCATCAGTGATCGAAAAGATAAATAAAATGATCAGTGAAAATAAGAAGTTACATGTTCAGCTTAAAACTATTAGAGTAAAATCTGCCGGAAATACTTTAGATCGGCTTATTAAAAATGCAATAGATATCGATGGGACTAAAGCTGTTATTGCCAAGATCAATATTCAGAATCCCGGCATGCTTCGTCAGATTGGTGACCAGCTTCGGGATAAACTGAAATCGGGAATCGGTGTTTTGTTTGCTGAAATTGATGGGAAAGTTTCTATCCTAATAGTTGTTACGAAAGATCTTACAAATAATTATCATGCTGGAAAAATAATTGGTAAAGTTGCTGAACTGGTTGGCGGAAAAGGTGGCGGTAGACCAGATATGGCAATGGCAGGTGGTAAGAATTCCGATAAAATATTAGAAGCGATAAAAAAAGTTCCAGAAATTATTAAGAATCTGAAGCAAGATTAACTGGATTATTAAAAATAGTTGACTCTTTACGAAGCCTCTGCTTCGTAAAGATATAATATTTTTGGAAGCTGAAGCTTCCCCTAAAACTTTCGTCCGAACCAGAAGATTCGGACGAAGAAGAGAGAGAAAAATGATAAATTGTATTTTTATACATCCTGAAAATCCTGCTCCTTACAAATGAAAAAGATATTAATTATCCGTCTTAGCTCTCTTGGAGATATTGTCCTCACTCAATCTGCGGTACAAGCATTGCGCAACGAATTTCCCGAAGCGCAAATACATTATCTAACGAAGAGAGTATATTCTCCAATAGTAGAAATTTTCAATTGTGTGGATGAAATCCATTATTGGGAAGACAAGTATTTGCTTCTAAAAAATCTCAGAAAACTCAAATTTGACTTGGCAATTGATCTTCATTCTAAGTTCAATACACTAATTATAAAAAGCTTTATAAGCGCAAAGCAAACAGTTACATATAACAAAAAACACCTGTTACGCAGGAAAATTGTAAAGAAAAGAACCAATAAGACAATTTCATCGACAGTTGCGTTATATTTTAATGTACTTAAGAGAATTGGATTAGAAAATGAAGCCTCTTCGCCTAAATTATTCCCCGTTAAGGGTACTGAAATGCCCATGATCTTCTCAGTTTCTAAAAAGGCAAAATATGTTGGACTTTTCCCCGGTGCACTTCACAGAACAAAACAATATCCGGTTAAACAGTTAGCTGATTTTATCGATTCTGTTCCCATTAAATGGAATTGCCGATTTTTAATATTTGGTTCAAAAGCGGAAAGACTTTTGGCGAATGAATTGAATTCCTTAACTAAAACTAATATCGTTGATCTGTGTGGAAAACTAGAACTGCAACA
>JAYEKK010000242.1:0-9032 GCA_034660955.1 Candidatus Cloacimonadota bacterium
TTTTGAAATTTTTTCTTCCAATTGCTGCTTTTCGAACAGGTCTTTATATATTCCGTTATTTTTAAGTAATTCTTTGTGTGTGCCTTGTTCAAAGATCTTAGCATTATCTATCACGATAATATTGTCAGCATGCTGCAATGATGATATTCTGTGTGCGATAATTATGGTAGTTTTGTTTTTTCTAAGCCTTATAAGATGATCTAAAATTCTCTTTTCCGTTTTCGTATCTACCGCTGATAAGGCATCATCCAGAATAAGCACATTAGGATCCGTAAGCAATGCTCTGGCAATTGCAATCCGCTGTTTCTGCCCGCCGGATAAAGTAACGCCTCGCTCACCTACAACCGTATCAAATCCTTCCCTGAAATCGAGTATATCATCATGAACTTGCGCATTTTTAGTAACTTGAATTATCTCTTCTTCAGTGGCATCCGGTTTTCCTAAAATTAGATTTTCTCTTAAGGTCTGAGAAAAAAGGAAAATATCCTGCGGGATCATTATAATATTCTGTCGAAGCACTTTTAAAGGGATCTTATATATCTCTTTGTCATCAATAAATATACTGTTTCCGGGAGGATTATATATCCTGGTCAATAGATCAATTACGGTTGATTTGCCGCAGCCGGTTTTGCCGACGATCGCCAATGTTTTTCCTGCTTCGGTAGAGAATGATACGTCATCAAAAATAAGCGGTCCCTTTTCGCTATATCTGAATGTAAGATCATTAAATTCGATCTTACCATTGAGTTTTGAGATTTTATTATCCACACCTTCTTCATTGATTATTTCGGGTTGTTCATCAAATATTTCATTAAGCCGTTTTAGGGAAGCAGTTCCCCGCTGATATAGATTCACAACCCAGCCGATAGCTATCATAGGCCAGACGAACATTCCCAAATATTGGAAGAAAGCAATGAACTGCCCGATCGTGATCTCACCCACCATTGTAGCTTCACCGCCGAATACCATCACGATCATCATGCTAAGCCCGATTATGAGCATGAATGAAGGATGGAACATACCCTGAATGCGAACAAGTGAAAGATTCTGTTTTACATAATCATAGGCAGAATCGGATATCTTTTCCAGCTCGGATTCTTCCTGAACAAATGCTTTTACCACTCTGATCCCGGAAATACTTTCCTGTACTTTACCAGACATAGTAGCAAAGGTCTTCTGCACCTTTCCAAAACGATGGTGGATCTTTTTTCCTAAAACTATAATAATAATACTAAGAAGCGGGAGCGGAATAATTGATAAAAGTGTGAGTCTTAAGTTTATATTCACCATAAAACTCAGTGACGCTACTGTGAGAATTAAAATATCTACACCAATAACAAAACCAAAGCCAACCAGCATTCGTATCGCATTAAGATCATTAATTGCATATGCCATTAGATCACCGGTTTTTATTTTATTAAAGAAGTTTGCCGAGAGCGACATCAAGTGATCAAAATATTCCTGACGTACACTTCGATCTACGAACCAGGCAGTTCCCAGTAGAAATAACCGCCAGAAATAACGCATTATGGTCATAAGCACAGCTATAAGGAAGATCACTCCACCGGCATAGAACAGATTGAGCTTTGTAAATCCTTCCGTTCCAATACCGTCTATTGCATACTGCATTACTTTGGGAATTATAAGTGATACTATATCGATGAAAACAAGCAAAACTATTCCAAATGCTATTTTATGAATATTTTGTTTAATGTATGGTTTTATTTTGGTGAATGTTTTCATAATATTTAATTAATATCTAATATAGTGGAAAATTATTTTTCATATTTTTCAATATAAAGTAGAGCACATTTTTTAGCCATCGAGCGGATCTTGCCGATATATGCTGCTCTTTCAGTAACACTTATCACACCGCGTGCATCCAGAAGATTAAAGGAATGAGAACATTTGAGGAGATAATCGTAAGCAGGATAAACCATTTTATTTTCAAGTAACATTTTAACCTGTTTTTCATGGTCGTTAAATATTTCAAATAAAGATTTCACATCAGCAAGTTTGAAATTAAAGGTAGAAAATTCTACTTCTTTATCAAAGAAGAGTTCACCATATTTTGTTGTGTCGTTCCATTGCAATTTTTTAAAATCATCTACATCCTGAATGTACATTGCCAGACGTTCTAAACCATAAGTAAGTTCAACACTGACAGGAAAGACTTCTAATCCCCCAACTTGCTGAAAATAGGTAAATTGGGAAATTTCCATACCATCCAGCCAAACTTCCCAGCCCAGTCCCCAGGCTCCCAGAGTTGGTGATTCCCAATCATCTTCCACAAAGCGAATATCGTGTTTTTCGGTCTCAATTCCTATTGCCTGCAGGCTTTTTAAATAAAGTATTTGAATATCATCAGGTGAAGGTTTAATAATAACCTGAAATTGGTAATAATGCTGCATTCTATTTGGATTCTCACCGTATCTTCCATCTTTAGGACGGCGGCAAGGTTGAGCATAAGCAATTGAAATTGGTTTCTTGCCTAAAGCACCGAAAAAAGTTGCGGGATGGAAAGTTCCCGCTCCCATATTTTCATCGTACGGCTGCAGAATATTACAGCCGTTATCTGCCCAGAAATGCTGCAATTTTAAAATTATATCCTGAAAATTCACATTAACTCCATTTTAACAAATATTAATAGAAATCTTTTTATTATCTTTTCAAACGTCAAGTTGATTTTTCTAAAAATCCCAAGAATTAGTATCTTACCAGATACCTGTCAATTTCCCACTGAGAAACTTGAATACTGTATTCATCCCACTCTTTTTTCTTTACATCCAGATATTTCCAAAAAGTGTGATCTCCCAATGCTTCTTTAATGAGCTTGTCTTCCTTCATGAAGATCAGAGAATCAGAAAGATTAGAAGGAATGGTCATTATTTTCATTTCTTTTAATTTCTCATCGCTGAAAAGATAAAGGTCTTCTTCCAAAGGTTTTGTTAATTGAATATTTTCTTCAATTCCTTCTAAACCTGTTTTAAGCATTACTGCAAATGCTAAATAGATATTGCAACTGGGATCTGAACTGCGAATTTCTACACGAATAGCATTAGGATTATCTTTAAATGAACTTGGCACTCGAATAAGAGCTGAGCGATTTGTTCTTCCCCAACAAATATAAACAGGTGCTTCATATCCGGGAACCAATCTTTTATAGGAGTTAACCGTAGGCGACAAAATTGCACACATACCATTAATATGTTTCAACTGACCTGCGATAAAACTATGGGCTACTGGTGAAAGTTTATAGTCATTCGCTTTATTATAGAAAGCGTTTATTCCAGTTTTAATATCAAATAAACTTTGATGTACGTGCATTCCTGAACCGTTTTCATTGGCAATGGGTTTGGGCATAAAGGTTGCATGGAGACCATATTTTTGTGCAATCGCTTTTACTACAAAACGTAAAGTAGTAGCATTATCTGCAGTTTTTAGTGCCTCACCGTATTTAAAGGATATTTCATGCTGCCCGATTGCAACTTCATGATGAGTTGTTTCAATCTCTATACCAAATTGCTCAGCAGCTACTGTCATTTCACGACGAACTTCATAAGCTTCATCGGTTGTAAGATCAAAATATCCAGCTTTGTCATTTGGAAGAGAAGAGAGACCATTATCGGCTTTAAAGAGGAAAAACTCCATTTCCGGACCTGTATTAAATCTGTAGCCCATCTCGGCAGCTTCAGCAATCGCCTTTTTTAGAATAAAGCGGGGATCTCCTTCAAATGGTTCGTCATTAGGAGTATAAATATCACAGATAAATCGGGCTGTATTTCCATATTCAGATTCCAACCAGGGAATTACTGCATATGTGCTTACATCCGGCTTTAAATACATATCACTTTCACATATCCTGGCAAATCCGTCTATCGATGATCCATCAAACCAGACTCCATTTCTCAGTGCATCCTTTAATTGACGACTCGGAATAGTTAGGCTTTTCACAATTCCATAAAGATCAGAAAATTGTAATTGGATGAATTTGACGTTATTGATTTTTACTCTTTCTAAAATGGATTTCATAATATTTTCCTCCTAATATTTAGTATTTTTATTATTTTTTTTAGATTTCTTCTTTTTCTGTTTTGTCAGGAAATCTGAAGCTTGCTTAACAAATTCACTTTTTGATACAATAAATACTGTGTCTTCCTCATGCAAAACATGATTTCCGCGCGGAATGAAAAAATCTTCTTTATCTTTTTTATAGATTCCCATGAAAACACATTCATCAGGAAACTTTTTATCTTGAGCTATCTCTTTTACAGATTTATTAACAACCAGGGCATCCGGATGAATTCTGATAGCATATACTCCAGCTCTTCCTGCTCCAATATTGAATACTTTCCTTACTTTTGGTTTCTCAACTTCCATTATAATCCTATCTAAAAGTATAGCAGACGTATTTACGATATTTGAAACTCCTGCAGTTTTATATGCTTGTTCATATTGAGGTTGACGAAGTCTTACAACTACATCTTCCAATCCTAAACTCTTTGATAGTAGAGAACAGGCAATATTATCAGCATCGTTTCTCATAAGACATACAATTGTATCTGCCTTTTTAATTCCAGCTTCTATAAGAGTTTTAATGCGGGTTGCGTCACCATTAATTGTCATAGCTCCTGTCTCTTCATAGAGATTTTCACATACTTCTCTATTCTTGTCAATAACTACAACATCATGTTTATTTGTTACTAATATCTTGGCTATTTGTGAACCAATAATTCCCGCGCCGGCAATGATAATGAACATATATCCTCCAATATTTTATTAGTATTTCCAAGCTCTCCTGCTGAACAATAATAATACAGGTAGAATTTCTAATCTGCCTGCTAACATTCCAAATATATATGTGATCTTAATAAGTGGATGAAGCTGTCCCATTTCGGCAACAGAAATATAACAGGGACCAATGTTACCCAATGCACTGAACATACCGGAAAAAGAACTATAACCATCTAAGTTGGAAAAAAATGCTGTTACCATACCTCCAATAATCAGTAAAAATATCCAGGCAAAGAACAGGCTACTTACACGATAAATTTCATCTTTATCAACAATTTTTTTATCAAGGAGGATATAGTTTATAGCTTTCTTAGGCGAGAATAATTTATTAATTTCTCTTCTGATCACTTTTGTTAATAAAGAAATTCTAAGAATCTTTATCCCGCCACCTGTTGATCCCACACATCCGCCTATCACCATCATTATTAAGAAAAGTTGTTTTGCTACATGCCCAAAGAATCTGCTGCCAATATCTACAGTTCCAAATCCGGTTGTAGTAATTATCGACACAACCTGGAACAAAGTATTTCTGAACTCAGATTCTAACAATTTCCAAAATTGTGAATTTGAAAGCTGAAGAGATCCTTCCGGAATCAGCTTGACAAACCTTTCTAATAGAATGATCAATGAAAAAATTCCAATGAAACCAAACCAGTATTTCATTTCTGTAGTTTTAAAAAAAGCTTTCACATTTCCACTCAAAACACGATAATGAACTAAGAAATTTGTTCCACCCAAGAACATACCAAAAATAAGAATGTATTCTATCCATATAAAATTTGCATGCCCGATCTGCTGATAATGTGCTATACTCTCATCATAAGGTGAGTAACCTCCGGTAGAAAGTGCTGTAAAGCTATGGCAAATACTATCAAAAACAGATGAACCTACAATAATAAGTCCCATGATTATCACAAGTGTGAAAAATGTATATATTCCCCAAAGTATCTTCACAGTATTTGCTAAACCCGGCACAGGTCTGGCAGCATTTATTTTATGGCTTTCAGCTCCAAATAACTTATGCGCATTTCCGCCCTGAGAAACTACAGCAAGAAAGAACGTAAGTATTCCCAAACCGCCAACCCATTGAATGATGGCCCTCCAAAATATTATACTTCTGGGCATTTCATCTAAACCTGTGAACATAGTTATTCCAGTAGTTGTAAATCCACTCATTGTTTCAAAATAAGCATCCAGATAACTGGCGTTGATGCTAATTACAAAAGGAATCGCTCCTACTGCAGAAACAAAAACCCAGCCTAAACTGCAAATAAATATTGCTTGAACAGGATTGGGATTCCCACCTTTAAACAATTTCTTAAAAACCAATCCCAGCAATAGTGAGATAAATGCAGACAAGGTAAATGCAAACATTGTATTAGAACCGGAATTGATCTCACCATAGATTATAACTATTATTAATGGGATCAATAGAATAAAACCTAATACAATAAGTAAAGAACCTAAAAAATTAAATACTGTATTTAATGTTTTAAGCGGATTTTTCATCTACTGCATTCTCTTAATTCGGTTAACATTCATTTCTCCTGATTTAAAAAATCCTAATATGAGAAAGAAATTCGTTATCTTATTTTAGACAAGTAAAAATATTTATTTTAGCCATATATTCTTTTTTTCTTAAAATTCCTTGTCAGAAATCTGCAAAATAAATCGAAGTGTATGCAGAAAAAATTAATGAAAAGGAGACCAAAATGAACTTCACCGACAAAAAGATCATTAAGAAACCAAGAAGATATTTTGCAGAAAGCTTCGATGTAACAAAATGGGGAAATGTAGAAATCGAAATGAAAAAATTAGATGAAAAGGAAATAACTTCGCCATATGAACTTTTAAATTTTATGGAAAAAATAGGTGAACTTTCCGACATTCTTTCCGAAGAGATGGCATGGCGTTATATTAATATGACCCGCTTTGCAGATAATGAAGAGTATTCCAATAAATTCAATGAATTTTATGCTGGAGTTATTGCCAAAACCAAACCTTATGATTTTAAATTTAATCAAAAATTCTATGACAGCAAATTTCGTAAAGATTTGGATAAAGAAGATTATGCACATCTTAATATGATAATTGCAAATGATATTGAATTATATCGCGAAGATAATATTCCACTTCAAGTTAAAGAACAGGAATTGGCTAATAAGTATGGTTCGATCTTTTCGAAATTAACCGTAACTTATAAAGGTGAAGAGAAAACACTATCTCAGCTTGCACCATTTCTGAAGGATCAGGATAGAGAAGTTCGCATGGAAGTTTGGAATCTTCGTATGGAAAAAATGATGGAGAAACGTGAAGAATTCAATAAACTTTTTGACGAAATGAAAGAGCTTAGAATTCAGCAGGCAAAAAATGCCGGATTCGATAATTATCGTGATTATATGCATCAGGCAAAAGGACGTTTTTCCTATTCACCCCAAGATATTTTTAATTTTCATGATGCTGTAGAAAAAGAAGTTGTACCACTATTAAAGGAGTTCACCGTAGAACGAAAAAACATATTAAAAATTGATTCTGTAAAACCCTGGGATACTTCCGTTGATCTGGATGGAAAAGTTCTGAAACCATTTAAAAAAATCGATGAATTCATAGATAAAGGAATTGATATTCTGCATACTATTAAACCGGTATTTGGAGAAAGATTGAACATGATGAAAAATTCCGAATTCCTTGATCTGGAAAATAGGAAAGGAAAAGCTCCGGGCGGATACAATTATCCTCTGCAAGAAACCGGTGCTCCCTTTATTTTTATGAATGCAATTGGATTACATAGAGATATTGTTACTTTACTTCATGAATCGGGACATGCGATGCATACATTTGCGATGAAATATATCAAACTCGACCCCTACAAAGGAACTCCCAGCGAAGTTGCAGAACTCGCTTCCATGGCAATGGAATTCCTTTCAATGGATCATTGGGATAAATATTATGATGACGTAAACGACCTGAAAAAAGCAAAACGCGATCAGCTAAAAGGAGCACTCGGCTTCTTGCCCTGGTGCATGATCGTTGACGCTTTTCAACATTGGATATATACAAATCCTCAGCATACAATGGAGGAGAGAGAAGAATATTTTCTTTCACTTCTAAAAAGATATGATACTGGCATAGATTGGACTGATGTAGAAAAGTTCAAGAAATTACTCTGGCTTTTCCAACTCCATATTTTTGAAGTTCCATTCTATTACATTGAATATGGAATGAGCCAGCTTGGAGCACTTTCTGTTTATAGAAATTATAAGAAATTCGGAAAAGAAAAAACACTGGAAAAATACGAAGACTTCCTCAAACTTGGTTATACTGTTCCGGTAGATAAACTTTATGAAGCTGCAGGAATAAAATTTGATTTCTCTGCTAAATATGTGAAAGAACTAGTTGATTTTGTTAAAGAAGAATTGGCAGCAATTAAATAAAAATTGTCTTTGCGAGTTTTTCTATCAACGACATCTGACGAAGCAATCTCAACTACTAAGCAAGAAAAGAAAGAAATGATTGCCAAGTCGTCCCGACTATTTCGGGACTCCTCGCAATGATAATAGATGAAGTAAAAGGAGCTGATATGAATTCAAAAATTACACTAAAACGTATAATATTTATCTTGATATTAACCACACTTTCCATCTGTCTTTTTGCAGGTGAACCTTATGTACTCATGGTTTCATTTGATGGTTTCCGATATGATTATGATACAAAAACAGAAACACCAAATCTTGACTATGTGCGTGATCATGGTACAAAAGCAGAATCTATTCAACCGGTTTTCCCTTCTAAAACATTTCCAAATCATTATGCACTGGCAACCGGAGCTTATGCTGCAACCAACATGATAACTGCGAATAAATTTTATGATAATGAATTTAAGGAAATTTACCAAATTGCAGATAAAGAAAAAGTTCGGGATGCAAAATGGTATAAAGCTGAACCTATCTGGGTGACTGCAGAACGCCAGAATGTGATAGCTGCTTCCTACTTTTGGGTTGGATCAGAAGCACCCATAAAAGGATATTTGCCCTCTATCGTAAAAGCTTACGATCATAACTTCCCTTACTTAGCTCGTGTAGATTCTGTGATGAGCTGGCTCCAGTTACCGGAAGGTAAAAGACCTCATCTAGTTATGTTGTATTTTGATGAACCTGATTCTGGTGGGCATAAATTTGGACCCGAAAATCCTGGTATTATACCAATCATAAAAAGAATGGATGATATTTTGGGATACA
>JAYEKK010000243.1:0-28630 GCA_034660955.1 Candidatus Cloacimonadota bacterium
ATAAGTTCAGGATGATTTGGATCGTCGGTGATCGTAACGTTTTCCGGGAAAACTTTCTCATCGATCTTACCCTCAAAGAAACTTTGTTTGGAATCTAGGCTTTGCGCATGAATACTGCTTTCTAAATGCATAAGATATTCACCGATACAGCGTGGAGCCAGTACAACTTCATATTCGCCTACATCCACATCAACAACATCACCAGTTGCAGCTTTTACTTTTTCTACCAGATTAGACTTAAATTCTTCTTTATTGAAATTCTCGAATCTTTCTCCACCGTAAGCTTCTAAAATTGTAACTTCATTTTCCTGATTCACTGCCTTACATTCAAGATAGATCGGAGAGCTGATCTCTCGCTTATTCAATCCATTGCTATTTACGATATATAGAGTTCGATAATTACAAATAAAAGTTCCGTAGATCTTGAAATTAAATGGTTCTACAGCATTTGAGAGTTTCTGTAAAATCTCAATTTTTTTCTCCAGAGATACTTTTTCAATATTGTTTGTCTTTTCTTTTTCCGCCGATTTGCTTAGATCATCTTCCAAATCCACAAAATCGGGATCTTCCGGTAATTGATCAATTAATTTCAAAACATCATCTATTTTATTCTGGAGAATCTCTTTAGTTGGATCCTTCAATGAAAAGCTGTAAGATTTCTTACCTTTATAAATAGTTGTAGAAAGAGATATCGATGTTTTGGAGATGTTGTAATTGATTTGACTTTGATAAAACCTTAAGAAATCCGTTTCCCAGATCTTATAATGAAAATTAAGTTTTAACTGGGGATATTTCTCGCAGATCTTAATTAATTCTTTCTGAAATTGCATTCTTCCTCCTGTTTATTCTTTAATACGACAACTCGGAATAGATAATAATTTTTGTAAATGAAAAGATGTTAAACATACTTTTTAATTGACTTATAATATTCTATATTTATTTTATCTATAATTATCTAAGTAAAATAAATACACCGAGCTTAATTGAATTTTCAAATGATTTGAGGAGGTTGTTATGAAGAAAATTATTACTTGTTTATTTATAATTTTTGTAGGAATTTTATTTGCAAATCCTATAGTTGAAGGACCATATATTACTGAAATCTACTTCGATGAGACAGGCTGGTCAATTGAGTTATATAATATGATGATAGATGACAATCTAGATAATTGCAAGATTTCATCTAATGCTGGTGATGCCTATTTTCTTTCTGGTATTTCATTTCCACAAGAGACTATTATTGTAGTTACTCAAGATGATCTGCAAACTCTACTTGTAATTGATGAACAAGGTGATCATATTACCTCTTATTATGAGGAATATGAAGTTTCTTGGTGCACTTTTGGAACTTTACAGACAATGGTGTTGGCTCCAACTGATGGACAATCTTTAGTTCCTGTTTCATTTTCTTCAACTGGAGGAATGACAACTGATGTATCATTTTGTAAAGATAACACTCCCACCTTGGGTGGTATAAATAATAATGGTGGGATTCAAGGTGTATTTTCTGGTTATGTTTTTGATTCACTAATGAATCCTGTTCCTAATGTTCAAATTGAGCATTTTCCCTACAATTATGATGATCCTGATGTTTTTACAAATGAAAATGGATATTTTGAAAAGGAAATGTATGCACTGAATTTTTATTGTGATATCCATCTTGCTGCACAAGTTTCAATGGATTCAATTATTTCAATTGAACCTGATAGTATAAATTATTACGAATTTGTCTTTGAAGATTATGTAAGTTCCGATAACCATGAGATATCACTTCCTCCTTCATACTACAATCTCACAAATTACCCTAACCCATTTAACCCAACTACAGAAATCAGTTTTTCCGTACCACAAACATCATCATCTGTAACCATAGAAATATTTAATTCACGTGGTCAAAAGGTAAAAACTTTGGACTGCAGCAATTCTATTGCTGCTGCATCAAATAAATTGATGCATTCCATAATTTGGAACGGGACAAACGAAACCGGCAAATCTGTTCCATCCGGTGTTTATTTTTACAAGCTTGTATCCAATGGAAATGAACTGGCAGTAAATAAGATGTTGTTGTTGAAATAATTGAAATATATAATCATATTTATTTTATTATTTTCTTTTCAATTGATCCAAGCTCAGGATCTACAATTTTATCAAGAAGATCTGGATTTCAAGATCGAGGAAAACTACTTCTATGTGGATGGATTATACTATTTTAGAAATACGAGCAGTAAAGATCTAAATCGACGACTTTTCTATCCCTTCCCACAAGATAAAGCTTTTGGTAAAGTTGATTCAATATATGTTTTTAATATCCAAGATTCTTTAGAAGAAATAAATCTGCTAAACAATCTTAAAGGTTCTTCTTTTACTATCTATATTAAACCCGATACAATTGCAATTTACCGAATAGGTTACAGACAAGAATTGAAAGAAACAAAAGTAGAGTACATCCTAACAACAACTCAAACTTGGGGAAGTCCTTTTGAACAGGTGAATTATACTCTCGAGTTTCCCAAAGAGTTTTCGCTTGACTCAATTTCCTATATGCCGGATAGTTTGCAAGAAGAAAGTGATAAATATATCCTTTACTGGCATAAAGAAAATTTTATGCCGGATAAGAATTTTGAGTTCAATTATAAGAAACAGGAGGGAACTCTGAATGGAAGAGAACAATGAAAAATTTGAGGTTAAATTAAAAGAAAAAAGAGAATTGGAAAAATTAGAAAAAATCGGTTGGGGATTATTTCTCATCATGCTTGGCGCTATCTGGCTCTTCCCTGATTCTATTGTACCGGAAGGCACATTTATGTTCGGAATCGGAATCATCCTGCTTGGCCTAAATTTTGCGAAATATGCAAAAGGATATCGAGTTAACGGCTTTACTGTTTTTTTGGGAATAGTTGCTTTATTAGCCGGTTTATCCAGTCTTTTAGGACGGCCAGTTGATATCTTTCCGCTTATTCTTATTCTTTGGGGAGTCAGCATCATTTTTGGTATTGGCAGAAAGAAAAGAAAAAAAAGTATGTAGTAATTCTTATGAAAAAGAAAGTGCTTGTACCCATTTCTGATGGGATCGAAGAATTAGAAGCTATTGGAATTATCGATACTTTGCGGCGTGCAAATGCAAATGTTACAGTTGCTTCTGTAGATAAATTACAAATAACCGGATCTTGCGGAACGAGAATTATAGCAGATAAACTAATTGATGAATGTACAAATGAACAATATGACCTGATTGCTTTACCGGGTGGACTTCCCGGTGCAGAACATCTTCGTGATTCACAAGTTCTAACTTCCCTCCTTAAAAAGCAAGCTGCCGATGGAAAATATTATGCTGCGATCTGTGCTTCTCCAACTGTTGTGCTGCAATATCATGGTTTATTAGATGGAAAAAAAGCAACTGTTAATCCTGCTTTAGCAGATGATTTAATAATACAAGATGAAATTGATAAGCGTGTGGTTGTAGATGGAAACTGCATTACAAGCAAAGCCAGAGGAACAGTTCTGGAATTTGCTATCCAACTTATAGAATTATTATATGATAAGAGCAAAGCAGAAAAGATAAAAACCGACATGCTTTCCCAATAATAAAGAAAAGATAAAACTATTGACATTAGAATCTTAGAAAAAAATATTGCACCGTAGTAGTATAAGTAGTGTATATTAATTTAATATGAAGCAGGAGATAGATGATGAAAAAAGGAATTCACCCAAAATATGAGAAGGTAACCGTGACATGTTCATGCGGGAATACTTTCGAGACAAGATCAACAGATCCATCGATCAGCAAAGTTGATATCTGTTCAAACTGCCATCCATTCTATACGGGAAAACAAAGAATTAGAGCCAAAGAAGGACGTATAGAGAAATTTAACCAAAGATATAACGTTAAAGAAGAAAAATAAAAATCTTGTTATTGCCGCACCACAACTCTATCATAGAAATTGTTGTGGTGCGTTTTTTTTAAGGACAAATAAATGAATAAAAAACAAATTGAAGTTGGTGGACAAGCTGTAATTGAAGGCGTGATGATGCGTGGTCCAAAAAATCTGGCGACCGCTATTCGCCGAAAAGATAAAAGCATTGAAATAAAAAAAACCAGATTTATCAGTAAAACAAAGCAGAATAAATTTTTGGGCCTTCCCGTAGTTCGAGGATTTGCATCACTAATTGAAATGATGATAATTGGCATTAAAACTTTGAACTTCTCTGCATCTCGTGCTGAGCTGGACTGGGAAGATGAAAAGCCAAAAAAGAATAAAAAAGAGAAATCTAAATTCAGAACAAAATTTGAAGAAGTTATAAGCTACATTTTTGCTTTCGGGTTGGCTTTCCTCTTGTTTGCCTTTTTACCTTATCAGATTGCGGAATGGATGAATTTGGGAAAGGGAAATATCTATTTCAACCTTTTTGCCGGTTCTATTCGTATTGTATTTTTCGTGCTTTATGTTTGGATAATCGGCAAGATGAAAGATGTGAATCGTATCTTTGAATATCACGGAGCTGAGCATAAATCTGTATTTGCCTACGAAGCAAACAGCAATCTGGATGCAGACAGTGTACAAAAATTCACAACATTTCACCCTCGTTGTGGAACTAGTTTTATCTTTTTTGTTCTGCTTATTTCCATATTGATATTTTCAATTATTGATACAATCTTTGCCTATTTCTTTGGTGCTCCGAATGTTATTTTACGACTGGCTTATCACTTAATGTTCATGCCGTTTATTTCAGGAATTTCTTATGAAGTGCTCAAGCTTTCCGGTAAGAATATCAAACATCCATTAGTTAAATTAATGACCGCACCCGGGCTTGCTTTGCAGAGGATTACAACTCAGCCACCTGATAATGAACAGATAGAAGTTGCTGTAATCGCTATGAAATGCGCATTAGAAATGGATCTTTCTGAATACAAAAATATTACATTCATCGATGAAGAATCAGAAAAGGTAAGCTGATAAATTATGATACCGGAAGAAAAGATCTTAACTCTTAAAAATGAGTATGAAGAGTTAAAAATAGACATCTATGATCCTGCAAAAATGTCTGATCAGCGTTACTACAGCAAAATATCAAAAAGGTTTAAAGATCTGCAGGAAATATTAGACCTTTATGAAGTTCTAAAAGATCATGAAACAACCATTTCAGAAAATAAAGAACTAATTGAATCTACTAATGACAAGGAACTTATTGCTTTAGCAGAAGAAGAAACAACTGAAGCTCAAGAAGATCTTGAAAAGAAAATAATAATACTGAGAGAACTTCTTGTTCCAAAAGATCCAAATGATGAAAAAGATGCGATCATTGAAATAAGAGCTGGAACCGGTGGAGAAGAAGCCGCACTATTTGTTGCCGATCTTTACAGAATGTACACTTATTTTGCCGATAAAAAAAACTGGAGATTATCTGTTATGTCTTCTAATCCAACTGGTGTAGGTGGTTTAAAAGAAATAATTTTCTCACTTTCTGGAGATGATGTTTACGGAACCATGAGATTTGAAAGTGGTGTTCATCGAGTTCAGAGAGTTCCTGAAACTGAATCACAAGGCAGAGTCCATACTTCTGCAATTTCGGTTGCTGTATTACCGGAAGCTGATGAGATAGATATTGAAATAAATCCAGCTGATCTGAAAATCGATGTTTATCGTGCATCAGGACATGGCGGGCAAAGCGTGAATACAACCGACTCTGCTGTTCGGATCACACATGAGCCAACCGGACTTGTTGTAACTTGCCAGGATGAGAAATCACAACTTAAAAATAAAAACAAAGCTTTCAAAGTGCTTCGCTCAAGATTGTATGATCTGGAGTTGGCAAAACATGAAGCTGAGATTTCTGCTAAACGCAAATCTCAAGTTGGTTCTGGCGATAGAAGTGCGAAAATTAGAACATACAATTTCCCGCAATCCAGAGTCACAGATCATAGAATAAATTTGACATCATTTAGATTAAACGACATTTTGCTCGGGGAGTTGGATGAATTTGTTGATGCTCTAAAAGTAGCTTATAGGAATGAAAAAGTAGAAAATTAATAATGTGGATCATATCACTTATAATCATAGTCTTATTCTTTATTTTATCTGCCTTTTTTTCAGGTATAGAAACAGGACTCATCTCTCTTGACAGATTAAAACTGGAGCAGGAAGCAAAAAGCAGTGAAAAAAAGAAGCAGATCCTCACTTTCTTGGAAAAACCTGACAAAATATTCGGAACAACTTTATTTGGAACGAACATTTCACTTGTTATTGTATCATCTCTTTCAATATTCCTTATCAATATTTTGAATAAAGAATCTAAAATAAATATTTCCGAACATACTGCAACACTGATTCTTGCTGGATTGATATTAATTTTTGCGGAGTTGATACCAAAAGCACTTTATAGAGATTTTCCTAATAGATTAGTAAGCAAAGGATTTCCAATGCTTAAATTCTTTAGTATCATTTTTACTCCTTTTGTTAAATTTGTATCCTTTTTAAATAATTTGCTCGCTAAACTTTTTAAACTTCCTCTACAATCAAGATACAATCTCGTTTCGCGTGAAGATCTTTCATTCATGCTCTCGGAAGCAAAAGATGACGGTGTACTGCATGAAGATCAAATGGAAATGCTGGAAGATGCGTTGGAATTTTCTGAACTGGATGCTGAAAATGTGATGATACCTCGTACTGATATCGTGGCATTCCAATTAGATACATCTATCGATGAGGTTATCTCTATTGCCAAAGAAAAAGGATTCACAAGATTTCCAATTTATGAAAACAACTTAGATAATATCAAGGGAATTCTAATAATATATGATCTTTTGAAACAGAAAAATCATGATGTTCTTACTGCTGCAGATTTCGTTCGAAATGCTTTTTTTGCTCCGGAAACTATGGATGTGAATAAGCTTCTTACAGAAATGCAGAAAGAAAAAGTGAGCATGGCAATTATTATGGATTCTTATGGTGGAACAGCCGGTGTGATCACAATCGAAGATATTCTGGAAGAAATTGTTGGTGAAATTGAAGATGAATATGATAACACAACTCAGGAAATAAGGAAAATTTCTAAAGGTGTGTATCGTGTTCAAAGTTATGCGGAAATTGATTTTCTTAACGACGAATACGAGATGGATCTGCCATTAGGTGATTATGAAACTATTGCCGGAATGGTCATAGATAAACTCGAGAGAATTCCCAGAAGAGATACAAAACTAAAAATTGGAAATTGGGATATCACAATAATCCAGGCTACAGATAAAAGAATAATTACAGTTGAAATGAAGAAAATTAGTAATCCTGAGAGTTAATAATAAAATAGAATATAATGGAGTAAATTATGCAATTAGTAGAATGTGTTCCGAATTTCAGTGAAGGGAAAGACATGAAGATCATTGATACCATTGCTGCTTCAATCAAAGCAGTAAAAGGTGTTACGTTATTGGATGTTGATCCCGGAGAAACTACAAACCGAACTGTTTTTACAATGGTCGGTGAGCCGGATAATGTTGTAGAAGCTGCCTTTCAGGCTATTAAGAAAGCTAGCCAAGTAATAGACATGACAAAACACAAAGGTGCTCACGCTAGAATGGGAGCCACCGACGTTTGTCCATTTGTACCTGTTGCTAATATGACAATGGATGATTGTGTGAAACTTGCTCATAAACTAGGAAAAAGAGTTGGCGAAGAACTCGATATTCCGGTTTATTTATATGAATATGCCGCCACAAAACCGGAATGGAAAAATTTAGCTGAAGTAAGAAAAGGTGAATATGAAGCTCTTCCTCAGAAAATGGAAGATCCAAACTGGAAACCCGATTATGGTCCTCAAAAATTTAATGCAAAATCGGGAGCTACAGCAATTTCAGCTCGTGAATTCTTAATTGCCTATAATATTAACTTGAATACAAGAGATAAGAAAAAAGCTCACGATATCGCACTTGATATTCGTGAGAGAGGTCGCTTTGCTAGAGATGAAAATAAAAAACTTATCAGAGATGAAAATGGGAAGAAAGTTAAGAAACCCGGTCTCTTTAAAGATTGTAAAGCAGTTGGTTGGTTTATTGATGATTTTAATCAGGCACAGATCAGTATAAATCTTACAAACTTCAATGTTACGCCTGCTCATATTGTACTTGATAAAGTTCGAGAACTGGCATCGACAAAAGGATTACAGGTTACAGGAAGTGAATTGGTAGGACTTCTTCCCAAAGCTGCAATTTTAGGATCTGGTAAATATTATTTAGAAAAAATGGGTGAAAGTGCCGGTATTCCTGAACGCATGATCATTGAAACTGCAATTCAGAGTATGGGGCTTAAAGATGTTGCAGAATTTGATATAGATAAAAAAGTAATTGAATATGCGATTTCAAATGAGGATGATCTGGTAAACAAAACTTTAACCGGTTTTTGTGATGAGCTTTCTACAGATTCTCCGGCACCTGGCGGGGGAAGTGTTGCAGCACTTTGTTCAGCAATGTCAGGAGCACTCAGTGCAATGGTTTCTAACCTTACTTTCGGCAAGAAAGGATATGAAAAAGTGTGGGAAGAAGCAAAAGAGCTTTCAAAGATCGGGCAGAACATTAAAGAACGCTCATTAGTTGCTATCGATAGTGACACACAGGCATTTTATGACATGATGGATGCTGCAAGATTACCTAAGAAAACAGATGAAGACAAGAAAGTGAGAGTTGATGCAATTCAAGAAGCTACAAAAAAAGCAATCCTGGTTCCACTGGAAACATTAGAAATCGCTTTAGAAGCAGTTGAGCTGGCTGCAAAAATTTCAAAAATTGGTAACACTAACGCTTTATCTGATGCGGGAGTAGCTGCTATCACAGCTAATGCGGCTGCAAAAAGTGCATACTTAAATGTGACGATTAATATGGGTAGTATCGAAGATGAAACATTCAAATTTGATATCCTCACAAAATCTGATGAAATATTGGAGAAAACCAATAATATTGCTTTGCAAGTAGAAAAAGATATTAAAGGTATTATTTAGAGAGGTGATTGAGCCTTGCAGATATATTTAGGTTTGCATGGCTCTTCCTATTATGGAGTATATTGAAATATTAAAAAATAGCATCTCACCAATCGTTCTGATTTCCGGTGTTGGTTTATTGCTTCTTTCACTCACAAATCGGTTAGGTCGCGTAATAGATCGAGTCCGAATGATCGTTGATGAATTGAAAGCAGAAAAACATAAAGAGCATGAATTTAAACATAAGCAACTAAAAGTTCTTTATAAACGCTCTCGGATTTTACGAACTTCGATAACTTTTTGCTCAATTACAATTTTAATTTCCAGTTTAATGATACTCTTACTTTTTATAAAATTCACTCTTAATTTCTTGATCAGTGCGATATTTTTGTCGTTCTTTGCAATTGCCATTTTAAGTTTGATTGTGAGTATTATTTACTTTTTAATAGATATCTCATTAACTTTGAAAGCACTGAAATTACAGATAAGAAAGTACTTATAAATGAAATACAAATATCTCTTTGGCCCAGTTCCTTCACGCCGATTGGGAATTTCTCTCGGAGTAGATCTCGTTCCACACACAGTATGCAGTTTAAATTGCGTTTATTGTGAAGTGGGGAAAACCACAAATCTAACTACCGAAAGAGAAGAGTACATCCCATTAAATGATATTTTAACTGAATTGAAAAGTTATCTCAATGATAAACCAAAACTTGATTACATCACTTTTTCAGGTGCAGGTGAACCGCTTTTACATAATGGTATTGGAAAAGTAATTACATTTATTAAGGAAAATTATCCGCAATATAAACTTGCACTTCTCACAAATTCCACATTGCTTTATAATGAAAATGTAAGAAATGAAATTTCTGAGATTGATCTGCTTCTACCCTCTCTTGATGCGGTTAGTGAGAAAGTTTTTAAAAAATTAAATCGTCCAAATTCAAAATTGGATAATAGCAAGATCATTGAAGGTTTAATAAAATTCAGCAAGCACTTTTCAGGGAAAATCTGGTTGGAAGTTTTCATCGTTCCCAACCTGAATGATACGATAGAAGAACTTGAACTTCTAAAAAATGTTATCATAGATATCGCTCCTGATCAGGTTCAATTGAATACTTTAGACCGACCAGGAACTGAAAGTTGGATCGAACCGGTTACAAAAAGCAGAATGGAAGAAATTGCTGAATTTTTAAGACCTTTACCAGTTGAAATAATCGCAAAATTCCAATCTAGAAATAAGTTAATGAGTTATCACAAAGACGTTGAACAACAGATAATCGAAACTATAAAACGTCGTCCCTGTACAGATAAAGATCTTTCCGAAATGTTGGGAATTCACATAAATGATGAGATCAATAAATATCTCAGCGAACTTTTACATGAGGGTTCTGTAACTTCTAAACAACAAGAGAGAGGAACCTTCTTCTGTGCAAAATGAAAGCAAAACAAGATTCCGATCTTGCTCTTTTCTCGACATCGGAATTTCGAGTTACTAAATATGATGGTTATTAGATCGGAAAAATATTAAACAACTAATTATTATGAAAATTCCAATTGAAAGTATTGAAAAGCAATCCGCAGAATTGCGGAAAATCATCAAGTGCAAAAAGCTTGTGAGTCACAATAATATTTATCGTTCAGCTTATTCTCCACATTACAGACTGATAAATGCAAAACAATTTCAGAGAATAAAATGCTGATTTTATATATTTCCACTGCAATATTATTTATTATTTCATTTTTTGCTAACAAACAAAAGACATTAAAAGCCCTTAAAATTGCTTTTACAAGATTCCGTAAAATTCTACCTGCTTTTCTCACAATGTTAGTTTTTATATCGATTGTTATTTATATTTTTCCTCAAGAATTAATACTAAAATATCTCGGTGTTGGAAATAAATATATAAGCACATTTATCGCTTCCCTGATTGGCTCAATAACTATCATGCCTGGATTCATTGCATTTCCACTTGCCGGTATTCTGCGTCAACAAGGTGTTCCATATATGGTTATATCTGCTTTTACAACTACTCTTATGTTAGTCGGAATTATTACCTTTCCGGTAGAAAAAGAATATTTTGGAGTCAAAATTACAATCATCAGAAATGTAATTTGTTTTATTATTGCGATTATTGTTGCTTTTATTATGGGTGTTGTTTTTGGAGAGATTGGAATATGAAAAAGGTTCTGAAAATTTCATTAATTGTTATCTATTTTCTTTTTATTGGAATATCCTTAATTTTTCATTTTGAAAGTGGTGAAACAATCGGCAAAAATTTTCTCACTTTTGCTTTTTCAATGATCAAAATTGTTCCGGTTGCATTCATACTGATAGGATTGTTTGAAGTGTGGATAAAGCGGGAAACAATTGAGAAACATTTAGGTGAAGATTCAAGTTGGATAGGATTTTTTTGGGCTATCGTTCTTTCTAGTACAACAGCCGGTGGTTTATATGTTGCTTTCCCAATTGCTGCTGTTTTATATAAAAAGGGTGCAAAGCTAAGTATTATATTCACTTATCTTGGGGCTGTTTCTGTTTGCCGTATACCAATGACCATATTTGAAGCCTCTTTTTTAGGAATCAAATTCACGCTCGTGCGTTTGCTGGTTTCGCTTCCACTAATTATTATTTCCTCAATTATTATGGGTAGAATTCTAACAAATACTCGTTTTGAAATATCAGGGAATTAACTATTCCTTCTATAATATTGGCTTGAATATATTTTAGTTTAGTTGAAAGGAGAAATTGATGTTTGAATATCAACAACATGGAAAATTCTTTGCACAAGTAGCAGGATCAATGGAAGATCTCGGAGCAAATGAGTTAAAAGAATTCGGCGCAAAAGAAATAACTCCTGTTTATCGGGGAGTCCATTTTAAAACCGATCTCTCTCATATTTATCGAATTAATTTTCAGAGTAAATTTATCAGCCGAATTTTGGCTCCACTTATCACATTTGATTGCCATAGTACAAAATATCTCTATAGTACAGCATCAAAAATCGAGTGGGATAAATTACTAAATAACAATAAAACTTTTGCAATCTACTCAAATGTTTCCAATAGTAAAATTACTCATTCCAGATATGCAACTCTCGTATTAAAAGATGCAATTGCTGATTTCTTTACAGAAAAATATAATCAGCGACCTAATATAGATACTGATGCTCCGGATGTAGTATTCAATCTTTTCATTCATAAAAATAGGGCAACAATCAGTTTGGATACATCAGGAGAGCCGCTTCATAAGCGTGGCTACAGGCAAAGCAAAGGATCAGCCCCCATGCAGGAAACTTTGGCAGCTGCTATAGTTAATCTTTCCGGTTGGAAAGGGAACAAACCTTTATACGATCCGATGTGCGGCAGTGGAACACTTCTTTGTGAAGCCTTAATGAATTACTGCAGAATACCTTCAGGGTTTAAGAGAAATAAATTCGGATTTGAGAATTTGCCTGAATTTGATGAGAAAGAATGGAAGAAAATTAAGGAAAACAGTTCTAAACACATTAGAGAACTTCCTTCAAATCTCATTTTTGGAAGTGATATGAGTTACTTTGCTATAGAAGATTCCAAATTGAATTTTAAAACTCTTCCATCTGCACAAAACATAAATCTTAAACAAACTGATTTCATGTCTCTCCCTGAAATTCATGATTCGATAATTATCTGTAATCCACCTTATGGAATAAGATTGGGAACAAAAGAATCAACAGCGGTATTATATAAAAACCTGGGTGATTTTCTTAAACAAAAATGTAAGGGTTGCACAGCTTATATTTATGTCGGTGATAAAGAACTTATTCCAGCTATTGGCTTGAAGCCATCTTTTAAGCGTCCATTAAAAAATGGGAATCTGGATGGAAGATTATTGAAAATAGAAATTTATTAATAATTATTAAGTAAAATTCTTGACGTGTGTTCTTTTCAAACAAATTTTAATTCATTAAGAAATATTGGAGGTTAATGTGCAAACAAAAAAAATTATAATTTTTACTTTATTCATGTTAGTTTTCCTTTCTTCTTTTGCTCAGGAAATTCAATTTAATAAAGTTGATTCAACAACAAAATTAACTGAAGGACCTTATGTGTTCTGGGGAAACGAAACAGCAACCATAAAATACATCTTAAATGATAGTTATGTTTCACAAGATATTACTGTTAAAGGAGAAGGAATTTTCTCTTTCAATCTTGAAGGATTCGATGGTGACTTTGAAATATCCTCCTATACTCCAAGAATCACTTCAAGCATCTATACCGATGTTCCCAAATTTTTTGTTATCAGTGATATTCATGGGCAGTATAATCGGATGATTGAAATCCTAAAGAATAATAGAATAATCGATGCAAATCTTGATTGGGCTTGGGGGAATGGTCATCTTGTTATTCTAGGAGATGTTTTTGACCGCGGTGATAAGGTTACTGAGTGTCTATGGCTTATTCACAAATTGGAAACACAAGCTGAAAATTGGAGAGGACAAGTACATTATCTTCTTGGAAACCATGAGATAATGGTTTTGCAAAATAACACAAAGTATGTTAATGATAAATATAAAAGAACCGCTGAACTCATGAAGATGAAGGTTAGTGATCTTTATTCGATCAATTCTGAATTCGGACGTTGGCTCCGTACTAAACATACAATTATCAAATTGAATGATGTCCTCTTAGTTCATGCCGGTATTCATCCAAGATTAACATATTACAATTACAACTTTCAGACCGTCAACAATGAAATCCGCAATAATATAGATGCTACCAAAGACAAAATAAAATATAATGACTTACTTAACTTCCTTTTTGGAAGTGACGGACCTTTGTGGTATCGTGGATATTTTGAAGACACAAAAACATCTTCCCAGATCAAGCAAGATCAATTATTACAATTATTAACTGATTTGGGAGTAAACAAAATAGTGGTTGGACACACAACGCAAGATTTTATAAATCCTTTTTTTAAGGATAGTGTGATTCCGGTAGATACAGGTATAAAAACCGGAAATAAAGGAGAAGCTCTGCTCTATGAGAACGGAATTTATTACAGGGTAAAAGCTAATTCCTACAAAGAGCAATTAATATTTCCAATAGAAAAATAAAAATAGAAGGAGGATAGGATAATGAAAAAAATTATCATTTTAGTTATTTTTGCCACACTACTTTTTGCAGGATGTGGAAAGCTTGATGATGCAAAAAAAGCTATGAAGGCTGTAAAACAAGTTGCAGAAATAGCAGAAAGCACTGCTGATTCATTCAAAGATATGGATGAAAACGAGATTAAAAAAATTAAATTGAAAGAAAAAGATGTTAAATCTTTTTTTGAAAATGTTACAAAAATCAAGGACAAATATCCTGATATTCATTTTCAGGTTGCTCAAGTTGCATTAATAGAAGCTATCGGTGCTGGTGAAAACTTAAAAGATATTGTAAATAAGGAGATGAATATCTCTTTTGATGAATATGTCAGACTTTCTAATGTGATAACTTTCGCAGAAGCTACGGGTGCAGGTCTTCAATTATCTAAAGCTATGTATGAACAAATGGTTCTGGGAAAAGAAGCATTAGAATTTCAATTAGTTGAAACTCTGACTTCAGAAGAAAAAAAAGAGTTGGAAAAAGCTCTCGCAGAAGTTGAGCAAGAAATAAAAGAATTCGAAGAAGAGATGAATAGTGACGAATATGCTAACATTAAACATAATTATGAATTAATTTTTAAGATCAAAGAGGAATTGGATATCTAATATTAACATCAATAATTGTTATTAAGGATGGGTTATTACTCATCCTTTTTCTATTAATCTTGTAAATGAATAACAAGAGGTTATGATGAAATCAAATAAAATCCCTGAACAAAAGAATGATCCATTCATGCTGAGAATTAAGAAAGGTGAAAAGATTTATAAAATCTTCATTTTTCGACCCGAAGCAGGAAAAGAAATAAATTTCGAGTATCGGATTCTTACAAAAGAGATGAAAAATGGACTTCTGGAACTTGTCAGTTATAATTTCAAAATTGTCGATAATATCCCCCAAAAATATTCTATCACACGTGCATCCGATATCGATAAGGATAAAGTTAAAAGTATAATCAGTAATGTTATGGGAATGACAAATACTTCGGTAGATGAATTTGAGGAAATTGATCTCTCGATTTTTGATACGATCGAAGAACAAATTAAGTTCTTAGAAAAAAGAGAGCGAATCAATAAAGAATATATTATGTAGCTAATTACTAACATGTATCGGGTTCTTCACTTGACCTTGCAAGGGTTTCTCTCAAGTGTTCTTCTTGCTTAACCCTTTCAAGGTTTACCCGCCGAAGGCATGATTTCTTGCATTATTTCTCTTTGCTGAACCTAACCCTGAAATTGCTAAAGATAAGACAAATTGAAAGAAGCGATTGCAGGGCAGGGTTAATTTATGTGGAAAAAGAGATATTATATAAACAAAGAATATATCATGTAATCTTATTTGATTCATATTCAATTAAGCTCCGATATTTTTCGGAGCTTTTTTTATTGTTTTTTTAAAATAAAACTTGCATTCTGCACATATGTTCAATATGTTGTCTTATGTATTTAATAAAGGAGAATTTATGCCTAGAAGGAAAATGCAACGGATTGTTCACAGACCTCCACTTTATACGGAATTTAAACCGGTAGGAGTAAGAAGATTATCATTAGATTCAATAGAACTCTCAATTGATGAATATGAAGCAATTCGGCTTGCTGACAACATTGGCATGAATCATAACGATGCTGCTGAAGAGATGGAAATATCCCGTTCAACTTTTTCACGACTGATTGAAAATGCTCGTAAAAAGTTAGCTGAGTTTATTATTGAAGGCAAACAACTTCAAATAGATGGTGGAAATATTCATTTCCGAGGTAATATAATAAAATGCAATTCTTGTGGGCATATGTTCAATACAAATTTTAAAAACAAAATTATTAAATGTCCATCCTGTGGTTCGGATAATTTAGTTGATCTGGCTGGAGGATTCGGACACGGAAGGTGTTGTAGTGATTTTACTAGAGGAGGTGAGATTATGCCAGGTGGCGATAGAACCGGACCAGATGGAAAAGGTCCAAGAACTGGACGCGGATTAGGTAAATCTGCTGGAAACGATATGGGTCAAGGTCGAGGACAAGGACAAGGTAGAGGACAGGGTCAAGGACAAAAGAGAAGATAATAAAGACATAAAACATAAGGAGGTTATTATGCCAAGAGGTGACAGAATGGGTCCTAACGGAATGGGACAAATGACTGGTAGAGGTTTAGGATATTGCAATGGTTATGAAAGCCCTGGATATACAAAAGGTGCTCCACGCGGTGGTGCAGGTTTTGGTAGAGGATTCGGTCGTGGATTCGGAAGAGGTTACGGACGAGGATTCGGTTATGGAGCCGGATATGGAAATCAAGGATTTTCTAATTATCCAGCTCCGCAATATTCAGCAAAAGATGAAGAAAAGTATCTTGAATCAGAAATGGATACACTCAAGAATCAGATCAAAACAATGGAAACACGACTCTCCGAATTGAAAAAGGACGAGTAATGTGGAGTGCGACAGGGGTTGAATCTCTCCTCCTCTGTCGCAATTTTTTAAAAGAGGTGAAAGATATGAATGAAGGAAAACATTACGGTGGTTTTAAATACAGGAATAAACGAAACATCTCTAATCGTGGTAGAAATTCTATATTGGGGACAGTAATTACTGCCATTGCGGGAACTGTTGTAAAAGATCTAACAAGTGAGAATAGCAAAATTAAGAAACTATTCGACAAAGTAGTTCATCCCAAACAAATTGAAGACAAGCAAAATGAGAAAAAGATCATTAATGCTGAATATTCTGTTGTAGATGATAAGAAAATAGAAATAGAAAAAGATAATTAGCCACAAAGTTCACAAAGAAGCACGAAGAAAAAAATACTTAGCGTAACTTCGTGTTCTTAGTGGCTCAATAAAAGGAGACAAAATGAACAATGATAATGTGGGATCTGGACGTGGCCTTGGACGTGGTGGTGGTAGAGGACGAAATAGTGGTGGAGGATATAGCATTGGCGGTTATTGTATTTGCGCTAAATGCGGCACTAAAGTAAAACATCAACAAGGAACACCATGTACTGGAATGAAATGTCCAAATTGTGGAAAAACAATGATCCGTGAAGAATTATTAAATGAAAGAAAGGTAAAAAAATGAAAATAGCAATCCCTACAGAAAATAATAATGTAGCCCAACATTTTGGAAGATGTCAGCAATATACTTTAGTGGATGTAGAAAACAGTAAAGTAACAAATATTGTAGTAATAGATAATCCCGGTCATGCTCCCGGAGCTATTCCTAAATTCCTAAATGAAAAAGGTTGTAATCTTATTATAACCGGTGGAATGGGACAAAAAGCCCAGCAATTTTTTGAACAGTTTAATATTAGCTGGATCATTGGTGTACAGGGAGATGTAAAATCTGTAATCAATGATTTTATTAATAATAATTTAATCGTAGGTGATAGCACCTGTGATCATGGCGAAGGAAAAGGAACAGGCTACAGAGATTGTCATTAAAGAAATCAGAATATGATAATAGCTCACCAGCTTTTGTCAAAACTATGGTTTCGTAGCGGAAATATTTTCTATGATCATTAAGAACGGTTTTAAATTGTAAGAAAAGGTAATTTTTTATTTTAGGAGGTTATTATGAAAAGAATCTTGGCAGCTATTGATTTTTTAGACTCTACAGACAAAGTAATTAATTATGCAAAGAACATGATTAAAAAATCAGGAGGGCAATTGCTTATAGTTCACTCTGAGACGTTAGAATCATATCTTTCTACAATTACAACAGAATTTAATCAAACACCCTCAATGGAATTGATCAATGTTCATAAAAAACAAATTGAGGATCGGTTGAACAAAATTCACAATAACTTAAAAAAGGAAGGTATTAAAGCTGAATGTATTTTAATGGAAGGATCAACGGTCGATAATATATTAAAGGAAGCAGAAATATTTAAGGCTGACCTTATTGTTATTGGTTCTCATAAGCATGGAAAATTCCATAATCTTCTGTTTGGAAGCATTCATAAATCTCTAATTGCTCTCTCTCCAATACCGGTCTTGATCGTACCTTCTGAAGATAGTAAAAATTAAAATCAGAATTTTATAAATAGAATACAAGAAAAAGGAAAAATATGAAAATAGCAATTGCCAGCGGTAAAGGTGGGACAGGTAAAACCACAGTTTCCACTAATTTAGCTTCTTTATTAGCAGAATCTGAAGATATCGTATTAACTGATCTGGATGTAGAAGAACCGAATTCCGGTTTATTTATTTCAGGTGAAAAAATCCACGAAGAAGAAAAATTTAAAATGATTCCGGAATGGAAAAAAGATGAATGTATTCTTTGCGGGAATTGTCAGAAAGTATGTAATTTTAACGCCGTAATGAAACTTGGTGAGATGATAATGGTTTTCCCTGAATTGTGCCACGGATGTTATGCCTGCAGCGAGTTGTGCCCAACGAAATCTCTGCCAATGATACCCAAAAAGATGGGTGAATTAATACATTTTAAATCAGGAAAATTGGAGTTTATTGAAAGCAAACTTATCATCGGTGAAGAACAAGCTGTACCGCTTATTAAACAAACTTTAGACTACGTAGATGAGAATTTTTCAATAAAGACAATCAAAATTTTTGATGCTCCTCCCGGAACTTCGTGTCCGGTAATTGAAGCCACAAAAGATGCGGATCTCATCTTACTTGTAACAGAACCAACACCTTTTGGGTTACACGATTTGATACTTGCAATAGAAACAATGAGAGAATTGAAAAAAGAGATGGGAGTGATCATCAACAGGTTTGGGATCGGTGATGCAAATGTAGAAAAATATTGTGAAGAGAATAATATTCCCATAATAGCCAAAATTCCCAATATGAGAAAGATAGCAGAAATATATTCTGAGGGCAATCTTCTCTACACCGAAATCCCGGAAGTGAAAACTCAACTTGAAAATATAATTTCATTCATTTCCAAGTATCAGCAGGAGAAAGCATTATGAAAGAAATTGTAATAATTTCAGGAAAGGGCGGAACAGGGAAAACATCGATCACGGCTTCTTTTGCTTATCTCGGAGGGAAAGATATTATTGTAGCAGATTGTGATGTAGATGCTGCTGATATGCATCTTTTAATGCAGCCGGATCAAAATAAATCAGAAGATTTTTATAGCGGGTTACTCGCAGAAATAGATCAGGAGAAATGTGTAAAATGCGGAAAATGCGCCGAAGTTTGCAGATTTGATGCTATTCCTATTATTGATAACAAATACATTATTGAGCCTCTCAGTTGTGAAGGATGCGGATATTGTGCACTCGTTTGCCCTACCAATGCAATTAGTATGAACGAACAGAATGTAGGAGATTGGTTTATTTCCAACATTAAAACAGGGACAAAAATGGTTCACGCAAAACTTGGAGTTGGGGCTGATAACTCAGGGAAATTAGTTGCAAAAGTTAAGAATGAAGCAAAAGCATTGGCAGAAAAAGAAGGGAAAAACATGGTTATTGTGGATGGGTCTCCGGGAGTTGGTTGTCCTGTCGTATCATCACTTTCCGGTGCGAGTTATGTTGTGTTGGTTACAGAACCTTCTGTCTCAGGTATTCACGACCTAAAACGTGTTTATGAACTTGTAAAAAAGTTTGGAATTAAAGCAGGATGCATTATTAATAAAGCAGATATTAATTCTAATAAAGCAAAAGAAATTCACGTTTTCTTAAAAGAAGAAAATATTGATTTGATATGCGAAATTCCTTATGATGAAAATTTTACAAAAGCTATGACTGTAGGCAAAACAATTGTTGAATTTGATGATGGAAAGATAAAACAGATTATGGAACAAAGTTGGGAAAAAATAAAGAAGATATAGATTACTTTGCAGGTTCATTCCGGCAGTTGCCGGATTGAACCGTAATATTTTGGAGGCATCAAAATGATACGTCCTGCATCGTTATACTGCTCCCCTTTGGAAGGGGAGATACGGCTTTAGCCGTAGAGGGGTTAGGTAGATATTGAAGTTAGAAAAATGATGAAATTCAAGATTGAAAACCCCCTTTAATTCCCCCTTACCAAGGGGGATAAAAAAAAATTAAAAAAGGAGAAAAAATATGAAAATCTTATTAACAGCAAAAGGAACAAAATGGGATTCCAAAATGGATCCAAGATTTGGAAGAACAGAGTTTTTCTTTATCTATGATGAAGAAACTGAAAAAATTGAAACTTATGATAATCGCTCTATTGCTAATGAAGCACACGGTGCAGGACCCAAAACAGCGCAAAAAATGACAGAATTTGGTGTGAATGTACTAATTACCGGTAACGGACCAGGCGGAAATGCAGCAGCAGTTGTTACTCAAACAGGTACTAAGGTTTATGTTGGTGCCGGTGAGATGACAGTAAAAGAAGCTTATGATGCATACAAGAATGGTAATCTGAAAGAAGCCTAATTGGCTTAAATCTCTAAAGTTTTCAAGTTAGACTTGCTCCGCAACGAAGTGTGGAGCGAGGATAACGTAAAATAATTCTCGAATCACATTTTCTTCGTTCATTGCGATTCAAGTCTTATTTTATTTAACTTTGGAAATTATTTATTGGAGTATAATATGGAAAAGCTAAAAATAGCATTTGCCACAGATGATGGTAAAACATTTATGGGTCGCCATTTTGGTGATGCAGAACACTACTATATTTATGAAATTGATGATAAAAATTCTAAATTCATTAAGAAAATTGATAATACAACTGAAGAAGAAGATATGCACGCTGATCCTAAAAAAGCTAAAGGTATTAGTAATTTACTTCTTGAGGAAAATGTTTCAGTGGTAGTATCGAAAATATTCGGACCCAATATAAAACGAATTAAGAAAAAATTTGTGTGTATTGTGGTAAAAGATGAGGAGTTAGACGTTGGAATCCGCAAGGTCTGTGAAAGTATTGGCAAAATATACGAAGAATGGGAAAAAGGTGAAGAAAGAAAACATCTTTCATTCTAAATAAAATATGATTAAATTGTCTAAATGGGAAAAAAAAACAGGAATTGATTTCCTCAGGAAAATTGGGATTAAAGAAGATTACAAAGTTCTTGATTTTGGTTGCAATAACGGTAATTATACAATCCCAATTTCAATTCTTATTGGGAAAACGGGAACTGTTTTTGCCATTGATGAGAATATATCTGCACTTAGTGAATTGCAGAAAAAATCCAAACTGATACAAACTAACAATATTGAGATCATCAACACAAAAGGAGATTTAAAACTTGATTTTTCCAACAACTTCATTGATTTTGTAATGTTGTATGATATATTGCATTATTTAGATTATCAGCAGAGGAAAATCTTATATAAAGAGATATTTAGAATTTTAAAAGATAATTCAATACTTTCGGTTCATGCAAAACATACTATTGGAAATTTTGCCTTAATGGAATTAAGAAATGTAACTAAAGAAGAATTAATTAATGAAATCGAGAATGCTGGTTTTGAATTTCAGCAAGAAATTTGTAGTGAATTAACTCATGATGGACATCTTGAAAATGGATGTATTATTAATTTTATAAAAAGATGACCATAATATAAGAGGAAATATTTTGCCAAAAACGAAAGTGTTCGATGAAAATCTAAAGGAATATGAAAATTGGTTCATTTCCAATAAATTTGTATACCAATCTGAATTAAAAGCTGTAGAAAAGGCTATTCCAAAAAATAAACAAGGAGTCGAGATAGGAATTGGAAGTGGTTTATTTGCACAGCCATTGGGCATAAATGAGGGAATTGATCCTTCTTATAAAATGCGTGAAAAAGCAAAAGAAAGAGATCTTAAAGTAATTGATGCTGTTGCAGAAGATCTACCATTTCAAGATGCAAGTAAAGATTTTGCTCTTATGGTTACTACCATATGCTTTGTAGATGATATTAATAAATCTTTTCAGGAAGCATACCGCATTTTAAAAAATAATGGATATCTTATAATTGGATTTGTAGATAAAAATAGCCCTATTGGAAAAATGTATTTAGAACATAAATATGAGAGTTTATTTTATCAAGATGCGATTTTTTTCGAAACTGAAAAAGTTTATGAATTATTGCAAAATACCGGATTTAGAATTGAAACAACTTATCAAACAGTTTTTGGGAAATTGCATGAAATAGAAAAAATCCAAGAAGTTCAACATGGCTATGGAAATGGCAGCTTTGTTGTTATTAAAGCAAGAAAACATAAATTGATATGATGAATTATTGAGGAGGAAAGATGAATACAGAAAACTACAAAAGAGAAATTAAAAAAGGTAGAATTGGAAAAGATAATTTTTTTAAAACTCATATTCAATCACCAATTCCGCAAGAAGAAAGAGAAAATTTCACAAAACTAAATTACTTTGAACCAGATTTAAATTATAGATTTGAATTGGAAATGACAGAATTAACAGAAAAAGCAGAAGTAAAAATTGAAGATACCGGAGGAAATTTAAGAGATTTTCTAAAATGGGGAAAGTTCACTTTTAAGATAAATGAACAGGAGTATGTTTTATATGCTTATAAGTCTAATGAAACAGAAACTCGACTTTTCATCCCCTTCAAAGATGCAACCAGCGGAAAAGAAACTTACGGCGCAGGAAGATATATTGATTTAGAAGAGGAACGACACAAATTCGCTAATAAGTGGATATTGGATTTAAATATGGCAACTAATCCTTGGTGTGCATATAGTAATAATTATGTCTGCCCATTAATTCCATTTGAAAATATTCTAAAAGTAAAAATACTCGCAGGTGAAAAGAGCTATAAATAACAGGAATAGAGGAGCAAAAATGATAAAAGAAAGAACAAAAATAAGTGAAGATATTTACAATGAAATGGAGGAAGAAACAAAAGAGAGAAAAAACGATAATGTTGTCAGAAACAGCATTCTTAATGTGGGACTTGATGAAATTGCCTTAAATCACAAATCTAAAACCGAGATGCTGCATACATTTTCTTTAGAATTAACTACCGGCAAGATCACATCTCAAAACAAGAGTGGAAGATGTTGGCTATTTGCCGGATTGAATACAATGAGATTTAAAATTATGAAAGATCTTGATCTGAAAAATTTCGAACTTTCTCAAACTTATCAGATGTTCTTTGATAAAATTGAAAAAGCAAATTACTTTCTGGAAAATATCTTGGAAACTTTAAATGAAGAAACAAATTCCAGACTTATTATGTGGCTTTTAAGTGCTCCGTTGAATGATGGTGGGCAGTGGGATATGTTCACAAGCATTGTAGAAAAATACGGCGTTGTTCCCAAAGAAACAATGCCGGAAACTTTTGCCAGCAGCAATTCTGCCAGAATGAATCATATTCTCACTTTAAAACTCAGGGGATATGCTTCTACTTTACGAGAAGATTATCAAAATGGGGAAACAATAGAAAAATTGAAAATTGATAAACAAAAAATGGTGTTTGAATTTTACAGACTATTAACAATGTTTCTCGGAATTCCACCCAAAAATTTCACCTTTGAATATACCAATAAAGATAAAAAATTCCATCGTGATATAGATATTACACCAAAAGAATTTTATAGTAAATATGTTGATATTGATCTGAAAGATTATATCAGTATTATTAATGCTCCCACCAAAGATAAACCGTTTAATAAAACTTTCACAGTTCAATATCTTGGAAATGTAGAAGGTGGAAATATGGTAAAATATCTTAATGTTGGTATGAAAACTTTCAAAAAATTGGCTTTATCACAACTTAAGGATGGAATTCCTGTCTGGTTCGGTAGCGATGTTGGACAAAAGATGAAACGAGAAAATGGTATTTTAGATGAAAATATCTATGATTATGAAAATGCACTTCAATCAAAATTCAATCTCGATAAAGCCGATAGGCTTGATTATGGAGAGAGTTTAATGACTCACGCAATGGTATTTACCGGCGTAAATTTAGTAGATGATGTTCCAAATAGATGGAAAGTAGAAAACAGTTGGGGTGACAAAAACGGTAAGAAAGGTTATTTTGTGATGAGTGATAAATGGTTTGAAGAATATACTTACCAAATTGTGATTAATAAGAAATATCTTCAAAAAGATTTAATAAAAGCCTGGGAATTAGAACCAATAATTCTAAAACCGTGGGATCCAATGGGATCTTTAGCATAATAAAGTAGGAGAAAAATATGGATTTTAAAAATGAAGCTATCAAAATCATTGAGGGTGTAGAGCATCCTGCAATAAATCATTCACTATATGACCTTGGTTTAATTAAATCTTATGAAATAAATGAGAATAGTGTACAAATTGTTATGGCCTTGCCAGCTTTGAATATTCCAATTCTGGGTATGTTGGTTCAAAGTATTGAACAACCTTTGGCTGCAATAAATGCTCAGGTAAGTATAGAAAAAGTTGTAATGACTCAGGAAGAGATGCAAAAATTTTTAGCTATGGAACAAAGTGGTTGGAAGGGAATGTAGTGAACATTTTAACTGCAAATTACATAATAGATAAAAATGAACAATATCTTAACTGAAAAAATATCGAAAATAAATTTTAAAGTTTTTATCTGGCACGGAATATTTCTTTCACTTGCCTCCAATTTTATGGATGTGCACACCATCATCCCTTCAATGTTGATCAATGCTGGTGGTGGTGCCATCTTGTTGGGAATTCTCACTGCAATTATGGTTGGCGGATCCAGCTTGATGCAAATTGTTTTTGCAAGTTTCTTATCTAATAAAACACATAAAAAAAAGCCCTTAGTAACAGCAATAAGCCTTAGGGTTATTACGTTGTTATTGTTAGCTTTTATTCTTTTCCATTCGAATATAATTAGTAATAGTTTACTTATTTTGTTTATTTTTATTCTGATTTCAATCTTCTCTTTCAGTGGTTCTTTTGCAAACATCTCTTATGTAGATATTATGGGAAAGTCAATTATCGATAATAAGCGTAAGCAATTTTTCTCTATAAAACAAGCGATCAGCAGCATCGGGATTTTAGCATCTGCCATTATTGTGCGAATGTTACTCAAGAAATTTTTCTATCCTAATAATTATAGCATATTACTTTTTTGTGCAGGAATATTGTTGTTCATAGCTTCTTTAGGTTTTTGGAAGATCAAAGAAATTAGTGTGCCTGTAAAAAAGAAACGAAGTTTTTTAGAATTTTTTAGAATGATCCCGCAGGAAATCTCACAAAATTCTAATCTAAAAAATTATCTGTTTATCATAAACTTTTTAGGTCTTGGATTCAGTCTGATTCCTTTTATGATATTATTTGCTAAAAAGAATTTTGAATTAAGTGCAACACTAATTGGGAATATTCTTCTATTTAAAATTGTCGGGATGCTGATAACCAGTTTGATCCTATATAAAAGATCCAAACAATTTGAATACAAAAAACTTTTACTTTTCAGTCTTGTCTTTGGTATATCTCTTCCTGTTTTGAGTTTGATATTTAGTAATAATTATCTTATGTATCAATTGATTTTTGTTCTTTCCGGTGTTTTTATTACAGCTTTTAGAATTGCCAAAAACGGCATTTTGATAGAAATATCAAGTAATGAGAATCGAGCGATCTACACAGGAATTTCCGGTGCGGGAAGTATTCTACCAACTATTTTTCCACTTATTGCAGGTATTTTAATATCTGTTTGGGGATATAGTATTACATTTATTGTTGTCTCATTAATCGTTTCTTTTAGTTTTGTTTTTATAAGAAAATTAAATTGTAGATAATAGGAGACTAAAAATATGGAAAAATATTATCCTGATTCTGGCGTTGAAATTCGAGGTTTCACAGCAAAATTCTATGATAATATAATGAACATTATGTCATTTGGCGGATACCGTTTATTTATAAAAAAAGCAATTAATTCAATGTATATAAATCAAAATGATAAAATTCTAGATTTTGGTGCAGGAACAGGAAGAAATGCACTTTTAATGAATAAACACCTTTCGGAGAAAGGAGAGATCCTAGGACTGGAAATCTCCGAATTAATGATAGCTCAATTTAAAAAGAAAATAGAAAAATTCCAAAATATCAATATCATTAATCAACGCATCGATCAACCATTTGAGCTTGAAAAAAAGTATGATAAAGTCTTTATCTCGTTTGTATTCCACGGTTTTCCTTTTGAGATACAAAAAAATATCATTCAAAATGCTTACAATGCTTTAAGGGAAAATGGCGAATTTATTATTCTTGATTTTAATGAGTTTATTACAGATAAAACTCCACTTTATTTCAGAATTCCATTCAAAATTATTGAGTGCAAATATGCTTTTGAATATGTGGAAAGAAATTGGAAAAAGATCTTATCGGAATTTGGATTTATCGGTTTTGAGGAGAAGCTGTTTTTAGGGAAACACATTCGTTTATTAAAATCAAAGAAGGGTAAACAATGAAATTATTGATGATCTATTCCGAAAAATTTGCTTATAAAACCAATACTAAAAATTTAGATTCTGTAGAAAAATACGAAGAGAATAAACAAAGAGAAAATGTACTTGTTGGCTTTATTCAGGTAGAGCAGAAAGACGAAGAAAATATTACCAAAGCAGAAACCAAGATGATCAAAAATCTAAAATGGGGAGCAAAAAAAAATGGGACAACTAATATTGTGCTACACTCTTTTGCCCATTTATCTATGAGCAAAGCAGATGAAAAAGTAACAAAAGAGATGTTTGATCGAGCTGAAGAAAGATTAAAAAATTCAGGTTATGAAGTTTCTCAAACTCCGTTCGGTTATTTTCTTGATCTAAATATTCAAGCTCCAGGAAAATCACTCGCAAGAGTTTTCAAGGAATTCTAAATGATAGAAAATGCTGCTGAAATCATCAGGAATGCTAAACACATCACAGCATTTACAGGAGCAGGGATTTCTGTGGAAAGTGGAATTCCACCATTTCGCGGAGAAAATGGTTTATGGAGTAAATTTAATCCCATATTTTTAGATATTAATTATTTCCATCATAATCCACTTAAATCTTGGAAATTGATCAAAGAAATTTTCTATGATTTCTTTGGAAAAGCAAAACCAAACTCTGCTCATTTTGCTCTTGCAGAAATGGGAAAGAGAAGTCTTCTTAAAACGGTGATAACCCAAAATATTGATAATCTTCATCAAGAAGCAGGAAGTAAGGAAATATATGAATTTCACGGAACTTCCAGAAATTTGATCTGCACAAACTGTAATAAAATCTATTCTGCAAACAAAACTGATCTATCCAATTTACCTCCCAAATGTAAAAATTGCGGAACAGTTCTTAAGCCTGATTTTATATTTTTTGGAGAACCGATTCCCGAACCGGCAAGAACAAATTCCTTTTTGGAAACAGAAAAGGCTGATGTCTTTATTTTGATTGGGACAACCGGTGAAATTATTCCTGCTTCCATAATTCCATTTGAAGCAAAAAGAAACGGTGCTAAAATCATCGAAGTAAATATTCAACCATCAAATTATACAAACACAATAACAGATGTTTTCTTGCAGGGGAAAGCAACTGAAATAATGGAAAAATTACTGAAATCTTTTGAGGTAAATTAATATGAAACTAACAATAGTTTACGATAATACAACAAATAAACCCAATTTGATCGAGGATTGGGGCTGGTCTTGTTTCATAGAGACAGAAGAAAGAAACATTTTGTTTGATACCGGTGGGAATGGAAAGATCCTTTTAGAGAACCTTATAAATTTGAATATCGATCCCGAGTCAGTTGACGATATTGTAATTTCACATCCTGATTTTGATCACATCGGCGGACTTTCTACATTCTTAAATTTGAATCATAAAGCAGTAGTTCATATTCCAATTTCTTTCCGTGGTATTCGGTATCCAAACAAAGTAAAATACTATAACAAACCCACGCAAATCTACGAAAATGTTTTCCTTACCGGTGAATTGGACAAAAGAGAACAATCCTTAGCTATTAAGACGGAGAAAGGTTTAGTTCTTATTATTGGTTGCGGACACCCCGGAGTTGAAAAGATTATGAATTCCATATCACAATTTGGAAATGTATATGCAATTATCGGTGGTTTACACGGATTTAAGGAATTTGAAATTCTTGAAAATATAGAAAAGATATGTCCTGCTCATTGCACAAAATACAAAGAAAAAATAAAATCTCTTTATCCTGAAAAATATATTGAAAGTGGTGTTGGAGAGGTTTTCGAGATTTAAATGTATTCTGCAAAAGAGCTTCAGAATTGCAAACTTTGCGAATTATATAAAACCCGCTTGAATGCTTTGGCGGGAGAAGGTAATACAAATGCAGAAATTATGTTTATTGCCCAAGCACCGGGTGAATTGGAAGATAAAGAGAATAAAATGTTCATTGGACCATCTGGAATAATGCTTGAAAAATTGTTGAAGCATTCGCAAATTTCAAGAGATGAGATTTATATGACTAATTTGATAAAGTGCAATCTTCCACAAAATCGGAGGCCAAAACAAAGAGAAATAAAAGCGTGTTCCAAATACTTGGATATGGAAATTGCAGAAATCGCTCCGAAAATAATTGCTTCTCTAGGTTATTATGCTACCAAATATATGTTTGAGAAAAATGGGTTTAAAGAATTTTCTAAAAAAGAATTTCCTGAATTGATCGGAAAAATATTT
>JAYEKK010000244.1:0-2027 GCA_034660955.1 Candidatus Cloacimonadota bacterium
CTATGGACATTAATAGTGTCAGCCCTAGGCTGATAAAAATAGTGAATGGTGAATAGTGAGAAGTGAGACGTGAGAAGTGAATGGTGATTGTAATTTTCAATTTTACATTTTCAATTTTCAATTACTATTCTCGCCTTGCTATAATTCAAAATCTCTGCGTTAAATGTTACACATATTTATGACGTCATGCTTAGTAGTACATCGTTCATGTATTAACATATCATAATGTAATTTCATCCATTTTATATCTCCATCTAAAAACAACTGGTGTTTCATTGATTTCCTCAATACCCTTATATATTCTCTCAATGAGCTCGTCTTTGGAATTAACTCTGATATAACGAAGTAATGAACGTGCTAATTTGCTAAAGAACATTTCAACCAAATTGAGCCATGAACCGTGTTTTGGGGTAAAGACAAACTGAAATCTGTTTGGCTTAGTAAGAAGATATGCTTTAGTTTCTTTTGAAACATGAGCTGAATGATTATCAAGAATGATCCTGATTTTTAAATGAGACGGTATTTCCTTATCTACCAAATTAAGGAATTCTATAAATTCCCTGCTGCGATGTCTTTCTCGAATCAATGGATATACTTTTCCAGTATGCAAATTTATTCCTGCAAGCAATGATACTGTGCCAAGTCTTTTGTATTCTGAATCTCTGCCTATATTGGAATATTCTCCTGGTACTGGCGATAATTGTGCACCTATATTCGCTATAGCTTGAATACCTGGTTTTTCATCATAACTTATGGTCACAGAAGTTTGAACTATGTCAGGATTGTTGTTGATGATTTCGACATTTTTGTAAACACAAAGGACATTAGCCATCTTTTCCTCAAATTGCGGATCGCGTTTTTCTAAGTAATATCTCACCTTATGAGGCTTAATTCGATTGGCTGTTAAGATGCCATGAAGTGCACTCTTACCGATATTCGACAAACAATCATAACCCTCCTGAACACAATGCGATGCAATGTGCTTGACTAAAGCACTATATGTCCATATCTCAGCAGCATAGCCATAATTTTGCGGTGGATTGCAGGCTACAGAAACTACCCAGGCTTTCGCATCATCAGTTACTTTGGGTTTTCTACCCGAACGTGGTAAATCGTTCAAGGATTCAATAATTCCATAAGATAATGCTCGATTTATGCTGCGTTCTATCTTAGGACGATTTGTCTTATTGGCTCTTGCTATTTCCGTTACAGTTTGCCCCATGTAATAAGAATATAAAATCCCTGCTCTTGATACTCTTGCATAAGATTCGGTTCTGGAATTCATGATTTTCACCAATTCAATTAATTCAGAGTCGTTTATGATCAACTTAGCTCTTGTGCTCTTCCTTCCCATTTAATACCTCCATTATCTTTTATTGATAATGACAAGATAATTAAATATGATAATTTGGCAACATTAATTTATGAACGCTGTACTAGCAGTAATTTTGAGTTTTGAGTTTTGAATTTTTAATGTGCGAACCTTCTGCCCTTTAACGTTAAAGATTTCAAACTGCATATCAGAAGAAGCTTCCCCCATCCACAATATCTTAGCCTTTCCATCTCTCATTTGACTCGCAATCAATGGATTCGGATAAACATAAAGATCATTAGCAAACGAAATCACATTTTCATCGGCAGGAACGCCCCATCCATTCCATTCATAACATCCAATATCAATACTTCCTCCCATTACACGCGGATTACCAGCTAGATCAAATTCCGGTATTTCAATTCTCATCGGTATATTTACACTTCCAGCATCGATCAAAGGAGAATTATCTAATGGATAATAATCTTCATCAACCATCGGATCACAATCAAGATTACCTTCCAGCCAGTTTAGTGTGGAGGGAAAAACTCCATAAATCGGTATTCCCGCTTCTCCACCTTCAATCAAAGAATGAGAAATATTGACTGTGCTGCCTGTATAAGAAGCTTCACGCGTATCAATGGCAAATTCGTGTCCATAGTTTCCATACAACACGGAATTATAAATATTAAAATCTGCTCCTGTAATAGCATTT
>JAYEKK010000245.1:0-1977 GCA_034660955.1 Candidatus Cloacimonadota bacterium
GTGATATTGAGAAACAAGGAGTGACATTATGAGTAAGCCAATTGTAGCTACAACTTCACTTGCCGGATGTTTCGGATGTCACATGTCGTTTTTGGATATTGATGAGAGAATTCTGGAGCTGTTCGATTTAGTTGAATTCAATAAATCTCCGATAGATGATATAAAAACTTTTACTAAAAAGTGTGATATTGGAATCATTGAAGGTGGATGTGCTAATAGCGAAAATGTTCACGTTCTCAAAGAATTTAGAAAAAATTGTAAGATTCTCATTTCTCTCGGAGAATGTGCTATCATGGGCGGACTTCCAGCAATGAGAAACAACAATGCATCGATCTCGGAATGTTTGGAAGAAGCATATTTGAATTGCGTTTCCGTACAAGCTAATGATGAAAAAATAATCCCGAATGATGAGGAACTTCCAATGATCCTTGATAAAGTTTATCCTTGTCATGAAATTGTTAAAATTGATTACTTCCTTCCCGGATGTGCTCCCAGGGCAGATCTTATTTGGAATGCTCTTGTAGCTTTGGTTACCGGTAATGAAATGGATTTACCGTACGAAGTTATTAAATTCGATTAAGAGGAAAATATTATGAGTAAAAAAATAACAATAGAACCCGTAACAAGAGTAGAAGGTCATGGAAAAGTTACCATTCATCTCGATGATAATAATCAGGTTGCACAATCTCGATTGCATATCGTTGAATTCAGAGGTTTTGAGCGGTTTGTACAGGGAAGACCATATTGGGAAGCTCCAGTCCTCGTGCAGCGTCTCTGTGGAATTTGTCCTGTTAGTCATCACCTCGCAGCAGCAAAAGCTCTCGATGTTATCGTAGGAGCCGGAACAGGTGACGGTTTAACTCCTACCGGTGAAAAAATGCGTCGCTTGATGCATTATGGACAGATATTCCAATCTCATGTTTTGCATTTTTTTCATCTTGCATCACCTGACTTACTTTTTGGAATAGATGGTGATCCAGCGATAAGAAATGTGATAGGAATTGCAATTAAGCACAAAGAACTTGCTGTGCAAGCTGTGATGATGAGAAAATATGGACAGGAAGTTATCAAAGCAACGGCAGGTAAAAAAATTCATGGAACCGGTGCAATTCCGGGCGGAATAAATAAACATCTTACACAAGCGGAAAAAGATTTTTTACTGAATGGTGATGATCCGATGAACATAGATAAAATGATCGATTGGTCTTTGGGTGCACTTGAATTTTTTAAAGGTTATCATGCCGAAAACAAAGATCTGATCGATAAATTTGCTGCCTTTCCATCCAGTCATGTAAGTCTTGTTCGTAAAGATGGTGCAATGGATCTTTATCACGGTGTTCTGCGTGGTGTTGGTGCGGATGGGAAGAAAGTTTTGGATGATGTAGATACACAAGATTATTTGAAATATATTGATGAAGAGGTAAAAAGCTGGAGCTATATGAAGTTCCCTTATCTCAGATCGATTGGGAAAAAAGATGGATGGTATCGAGTAGGTCCTTTAGCAAGAATGAATACTTGTGATTTTATTCCATCTCCATTAGCGCAAAAAGAATTTGAGATATTCCAAGCTTATACGAATGGCAAACCGAACGGAATGAGTATGCACATGCATTGGGCACGTCTTATCGAGATCCTGCACAGTGCAGAAATGATGAAAGAACTGCTTAATGATCCTGATCTGATGAGTGGTGAACTTACAGTTACAGGAACAAAAGGAAGAGAAGGTGTGGGACTTTTGGAAGCTCCTCGCGGAACTCTTTTCCATCATTATCGCATTAATGATAACGATCAGATTGAGATGGCTAACTTAATAGTTTCTACAACGAATAATAATATTCCAATGAATACTGCTGTAAATCTTGCAGCCAAACAATTTATGAACGGACAAACTGAAATTACTGAAGGAATGATGAATGCTGTGGAAGTAGCAATTCGAGCCTATGATCCTTGCCTTAGTTGTGCAACTCATGCTCTTGG
>JAYEKK010000245.1:2077-9013 GCA_034660955.1 Candidatus Cloacimonadota bacterium
GGGATTCGCTTTATAGAGCAAATGGAAACTTGGATTGAAAAAAAAAGCTACAAGAATGTTTTCTTTGATTCAAATTATCAATTGAATATTGAAGATGCCGATACTATTTCCAGTTACGACATTGTTTTTTTTGTAGATGCTTCAATGGAGCAGCTTGAAAGTTTTACTATTACAGAAGTTGAACACAGTAAATCTCAAATAGAATTTACAATGCACGCCATCTCTCCGGGAGTTGTGCTCGATCTTTGCCAGCAAATTTATAATAAAGTTCCACAAACATATTTGATCCATATTAAAGGATATGAATGGGATTTGGAATTTGATAAAGGACTTACAGACAAGGCGGAAAAAAACCTGCAGGATGCATTGAAATTTATAAAGAAGAAGTTGTTGGAGAATGATTTATAGATTTGTAGGGTACGGTTTAACCATACCCTACAACCAGCCAAACATTATTATTTCAAGCTGATTAAATATTCATCCTGTTTCCATAACATTGGATTTTTTTCGATGTAATCTGATATCCTGATCAATTCATCATCGTTACGAATGATATGGTCGTAAAATGAACGCTGCCAACAAAAATCAAGAAATCCAGTTTGATGGATCAATTTTGATGTTATTGTTTTGAATGCACCAACCAGTTCGGATAATGATTTTATTTTATGCAACGGTTTACGTAGGGACAACTCGCGAGTTGTCCTATTTCTCACGGCAGACAGGTCACGACCTGTCCCTACATCATCAATAATTTGAATTATAAAATGAACATGATTGGGCATTACAATGAATTTGATTATTTTAATATATTCAAAATGATTTTCCAGCCATTTTATTCTGTCATTAACAATCTGTCCTGCATCATTCAATTCATTTTTACCATTTTGCACACGACCGAAATATTCTAACATTCCTTTTGTGCAAATGGTTACAAAATAATATCCGGGTGTAGCATAATCATAGCCTGCTAATCGGTTACGTTTACGATTATGGATCATAGTATCACCCATCTTTTCGTAAGGAACAGTTTTAAACTGTTCCTAATATTAGTTACCGGTTTATTCTGGAACGGTTTGAAACCGTCCCCTACATTCAATTTCTCTTTTTCTTAAATATTCTTGTAACTATCCAAATACTAATAGCTATTATAATTGCTTTAACCGGAATTACAGGAACAAATTTTGTTTTCTCTTCAGTAATTTCAAATACGCCTAAAGGTTCGTTAGAAAACTTGCCGCCAACTCCTTTACCAGCCGGTCTTTTGTTTTTAGTTGTATCAATTTCTTCAGTTATTTCATCTTCAGCTTTTTTGTTCAAATCGGCTCCATGACTACTTCCCCCACCAATGCTATATCTAATAACACTAACCGGGATAATAGATTTTTCTTTTGTCTCGATCATCTCTCCAAATACGAATTTTACATCAGCAGCTTTTTGCAGTTTTTTATAAACGGATTCGAACATTTCTTTCAATTCCATAATTTGCTCCTTGTCATCTATAATCGATTTTGCTAAAAAAACAATTCGAAAAACTTACAAATTTTATTTTACGTCAAGTATAAAAATTCTGGACATAAATCTCATCAATTCATTACTTAAAATTATAGAAAGAGATGAAAGCAAAAAATGAAGAATTAAAATGTAATGTTACGAAGAAAAAAAATCATAGCAAGAGGTGAAAATATATTTATGGGGAATAAGGGATATATGGTAAAAGATTTTTGTTTTAGAGGAAGTTATCCAAATTTTAATATCATTCATTATCTAACTCAACACAATGATGACAATATTTCTATTGATCTACCGGGATTTTTGCCGGTTGAAGTAAAATATGAATGTTTAAATAAAACAAAAGGAATGTTAACCCTATCTTCACAGCAAAGCTTATATTTCTGTAAAAATGACGAAAGCCAAATTAAGAGATTATTGGAATTGATAATTGCCGGCAAAAACGGTGATGAAAATATGCAACAACAAGCAGATGAAATTGTTAAAAAATATTTTAATGATATCCAAAATTATCTGAGTAAATTATCTTTTTATGAGAATGGTTACGTTGTGCCATCAAATAGTAATAGTAATTATACAGAAGAATTGATAAGTCATAAAGGTACAATGTTACTGGAACTTATCCAGAAAGGTTATCCCGTTCCAGATTTTTGCATTCTTACTTCCAAATTAGATCTATTAAATAATGACGTTAGAAAGAATTATATTATAGAGACAATTAGAAATTTGGAAAAGATGACTTCCCAGCAATTTGATTCTGATAAAGATCCACTGATTTTTGCAATTCGTAGTGCTATGCCATCTTATATTCCGGGTGTAATGCCTACTTTTTTGAATGTGGGAGTAACAGAACGATCTTATAAAGCTTTGTGTAAAACTCTTGGTAAAACTGCAGCAGGAAAAATCTATCTGAACAATCTGCAAACAATAGATTATCATCTTTTCAATAAATTTTCTGATCCGGTTGTACCGGAAGATAATAATGTAGAAACTCAAATAATAAAATTATATGATCGAATTGCAACTCGAGATAAAAAACTACTCACAGACGCCTTGTATCAGGCATTTTTCTTTGTGAAACGTGCTTACGAATATTATGAACAAAATCATGATCTATTGCTTACATTCTTTAGAAATGTAGAAAAATATCCATCTCTCATTATGCAGAAAATGGTGTGGACTGTGCGTAATGAGCAATCGTATCCGGGAGTTTTATATAGCAGGCATTCTCGAACCGGTTTAGGCATTCAAATAGAAAGTGTACCAAATATTTTTGGAGAAGATATTATGACCGGATTGGTTAAGGCTGAAGATAATGAGTTTTTTGACCGAGATTCTTTAAAAGAAAAATTTCCAGCAATTTATCATTTTGAACCATTATTAGCTCAAATAGAGAAAACACAAAAATCTCCAGTTACAATTGAATTTGCTGCTGAATCAGATGAGAATTCACATCTGATTGCAATTTTACAACTGAATAATTCTGAATTAACAGGAAGGGCAATTCTGCTTTCTGCTGTCGATTTATTCCAAAAGAAAACTATAAGTGCAAAACGCTTAATAGAACTAATTAAGCCATATCATCTTAACCAAATATTTTCTGGACGGATTGAAAGAAAATCATTAGAAACTCTGGATTTTTTTGGAAAAGGTATCTCTATTTTACCTCGTACAGCCGTTTCCGCAAAGGCATATTTCTCAGCTGCTATTGCTTTAGATGCAAAAAAAAGTGGTGAAAAGGTTTGTTTTTGTAAAGAAAGTTTTGTACCAACAGACACAATTGTAATGGGTGAAATGGATGCAATAATGAGCTTAACACCTGCAGCAATACATGTCGTTACTGCTTGCAGAGGATATGGAGTTCCAGCATTTTTAGATCTAGAAAAATTTGGAATTCAATTTGATAATAATAAACTAGTAAATAAAAATGGAGTAGAAATAAATGAAGGTGACTGGATTACAATATCCAGTAAGAAACAGAATATCTACTTGGGAAAGGCAAATTTTACTCCAGCTAGATTTCAGAAATATCTGGAAGGTGAAAAGCTTATAATGGAACCCAAAGAAGAAATTGTTTTTATAAATATGGCAAAAGCTTTTAAGGTGTATGATAGAGTATTAGAAAATTTGGAGTTAGATCAAATTTCAGAACTTGATGATCTAATAAAATTAATTAGAAATGATTTACAGAAAAGACCTGAAAAAGCTAAGAAAATTGTGAATTCATGGTTTGATTCTAACATTAATTATTATGTTTCACAAATATTAATAAGTGAACTTGGATCACATCAGGATCAGAATAAAATTTATGGTTTACTTACTACAGATAGAAAAGCAGTATTTTTTAAACGGGCATTACAATCTTGTTTAGCAAATAATTTAAAGGGCTTTAATGCCGGCTCATTTATGTTGGGAAGATTTATTTGCATTGAACATCCAATTGATTTTTGGAATGCTTTTGAAGATCATGAAATTGGCTTTATGCTAAATGAGTATATTCTATTTGAAAAATATTTAAATGTGCTTTATGAAGTTGGAGAGAGAGAAGTAAATAGAGCCAGAAAGAAAATTCTTAATGAAGGATTAGGTGATATAAGGGTTAAGTTGGGAGATGCAATGGTATTCATGTCTTTAAAGCTTTCCATGCAGGATCTTAATAAAGTTAAGTCGGCAATCAAATTAAATTATGATAAAGGAACTGAAGCATTAATTAAACTTCTTCAACAACCTTTTGGATACTTTTTTGATTATGATGTTAAATGGTCAATTAGTAGGTTAGAAGAAGTTTGTAGTAAAGAAGGAATTCCACTTCCTGATAAAAATGATATTTAAAAAGTTAAACTTAATTTGTTTTAAAATCTTATTTCCTCGTTTCTCTCAAAAGTAATCAGGATCTTAGGAATGATTGAATTATGAGTATAACGAAGACAAACTTTGTAACGTGAAGGTAAAAACTTAATGGAAGAAAGGCTTGAATACAGGATATTTACATATTCTGCGTATCTATTAAATAAATTTGGGAAGAAAGTTTTCCGAGTGGGATTAAGCACTGGGAAAATTTGTCCTCACAGAAAAGAAAATAGTGGTTGTATTTTCTGTAATCCGCATACATTTACCGGAGAATATCAATCTCAGGATCTTTCTGTAAAAGAACAATATTACGACGCAATTCCCAGAATTAAAAAAGCTTGCGGAGATGTTCAGTTACTTGCTTATTTTCAAGATGAAACTTCTACTTTTGGAGATATTAAATTCCTAAAGCAAAAATTTGATGAAGCTCTATCTCATCCGGAAGTTATTGGACTGGTAGTTTCTACTCGCCCTGATTACGTTGATAATGAAATAACTGAACTATTAACTTCCTACAAAGTTCCTGTTACAATTGAAATTGGTTTGCAATCGATACACAACAAGAGTCTGGAATTATTAAATCGTGGTCACACATTTGAGCAGGTAGAGGAAGCTATAAAAATATGTGGTGAAGCTGGATTAACCGTTGGTGTACATCTTATTATGGGCATTCCGAATGAAACCTATAATGATATGTTGGAGACGATTAAATGGATGTCTTTTAATAAATATATCAAGCAGGTAAAATTCCATAATTTGGTAGTATATAAAAATACAAAGTTAGCTGAAATGAAGGATATCCCAATCTATACAATAAATGAGCATATAGAAAATTTAGGAAATTTAATTCCATATTTACGTGGTGATATTGCTGTATCAAGACTTTTTACTTCTAATATAAGAAGAACGCAAATTGCAGTTGATGAATATAAAGGGAATAAAACCCAATGGATGAATGAATTGAGGAAATATTTATATAAACATAATTTAAATCAGGGAGATGAAACAGATGTGAAATATGATTATAGAGAATATTATGAAAAGCTGTCATCCTGAAGTTTCTTTTAGCCTTACTTACGAAGGAACTCATGGAAGAACATGCAGCTTTACTTCTTGCTTGGCAGAGATTCTTCCTGAGAACAACGTGCGAGATTCGTCAGAATGACTGTGAAAGGAAAATATTATAAATAATTGGAGGAGAAAATGATAAATCCTTACAAAGTTGTAAAAGAGATCGGATTTGAAAGACTGGCAGGAAGTGAAAATGAAAGAAAAGCAGCTAAAATACTGAGTAATTACATAAGTGAGTTGGGATTAAAACCAAAACATGAACCATTTGAGATAACTTCTTTCGATACAGGTTCAGCAAAGATAATAGCTGATGGCAAAGAGTATTTTGCACATCCACATGGACTGAATGAAAATGCGATTATTGAGGGTGAACTGATTTTTTTGGATAATTCTGATATTGTGATCTATAATAAAGGTGCATATAAAAATAAGGTCATTATGAGCTATGGATTTTCTCGTAAATTAGCATTGAAACTTGTTGAAAGCAAAGTGAAAGCTTATATTGGAATTAGTAGCCCGAACAGGAAAGCGAACAGTTCATCACACCGGCAAAAAACATATGAAGAAGGTTATGTCCATTCTGTTAATGTAACTCACGAAGATGCTATAAAATTGATGAAGAAATCAGGTAAGAATATTAAAATTGAAATTAATCAGAAGGTAGAAAAAAGAACTGCAAAAAATATAATTGTGGATATTCCGGGAAAAGGATATGATGAAAATCTTACTTTAGTTTTTGGGCATTACGATTCTGTTTCCCGCAGTCCGGGAGCTTCCGATAATGGTGGTGGTTCAGTCACACTTCTCAAAGTTGCGGAATATTTTTCCAAACATACTCCATTGCGTGACTTGCGTATTATCTTCTTTTCGGGTGAAGAGTTAGGACTATTGGGAAGCCAGGCTTATGTAAAACAGCATTTGGAAGAATTGAAACAAAGAGTAAATTTTGTAGTAAATGTGGATGTTGCCGGAGATGATATTGGAACGGATCATCTAAATGTTATCGGCAGTAAAGAATTGCTTGGTTATCTTGATGGAATTACCAAAGAGATCGGGATGGTTTTCAATAGCAAACTCGACATTTTCAGCAGTGATTGTATGCCGTTCACACCTTATGAAATTCCATCTGTAAATATTTTCCGTGCTGGAGGAAAGGGCAGCAGTGGTATTCATACACCCGATGATCATCCAAAATTTATTTCTAATAGCGGGTTAGAGAATACAATAAAAGCAACCTTAAATATTGTGGATAGAATTGTGAATGCAAAAGTATATCCTGTTAAAAAAGAGATTGATAAAAGTTTGAAAGAAAAGATAGAAAAATATCTATGGAACTTAAATTATGAAAAACCGGAACTTGAGTGGGAGCCAAAGTATAGGAAGTAAAGAAGAAGAAAAGGCTCGCATTTGCGAGCCTTTTCTATTATGTAAAAAAACAATAAAAATTACAATACCCAAAAAGATCCCATCAGAACAATTAAAGCTAATAATCCATATATAAAGTAT